>CAYHDD010000073.1:0-9318 GCA_964355195.1 uncultured Rhodoferax sp.
GCCTGACCTGGTGCGCTTCGTCGAGGATCGCGACATCTGGGTCTGGCAATACCCCGAGAGCCCCGGCTTTCTGTCGGCACTCGACCTGGAACCGCACGAGTTTGTACGCTGGAACGAGATCGCCTGTTTCAACGACGTCCAGTTGGAGCACTACGTTGAACGCGGCCAGGCGATGGATGAAAAATTCAAGCGCTTGGCGTTCGATATGGCCGAGAGCGCCATGCCGGTGGTCTTCAACGGCCACGCCGGGTTGATGCTCAACGCGCCGAGTTCATTTCACAGCGAGGTGGGCGACATCCTGTGCAAGCGCAGTGGCACCTTCGGCCTGCTGTGGACGGTCGACAAGAAAGGCCAAATCAAGGTCGGCCTGCGTTCCCAGACCGGCTTCAACTGCATTCCGTTGGCCGAGAGTATGCACGGCGGCGGTCACGCGCAGGCCTGCGGCTTCAAAATGCCGGTGCCGCGCTTGGTTGAATTGCTAAGTGGCTGCTTCGAAGCGGGTCTTTGAGCGGCGCTCGGCAGAATTTGTGGGGCTGCGCTAGCATGCGCGCTGAGTCCAACAAAAAGGGATACGCCGATGACAGAAAAACTGAACCCCAGCACCCAGTGGCGCGAGCACGTCGCACCGGACGAGGCGCAACGTTTTGCTGCTTATGGTGAGCAATTTGCCGCCCTTCAAGCGCGCAAGTCGAAGAAGTACGGCACTGGACGGGCGTTGCACCGCAAGCAGGTGACGGCGGCGCACGGTCAGCTGGAGGTCTTGGGCGGCTTGCCCACCTTCGCAGGCCACGGCCTGTTTGCAGCTGCGGCCAAGTTCGACGTGCATGTGCGCTTGTCCAACGGCGGCATGGATCGCGCGCCGGACAGCACGCCCGACATCCGTGGTTTTGCCTTCAATGTGAAGGGTGTGCAGGGCGATTCGGCGCTTGGCAACGGACCTGCCAAAAGCCAGGATTTCACGCTGATCAATCAGGAAGTGTTTGGCTTTGCAGACAGCGAAGAGTTCGTCTCGTTCGTGATGGCGGCGGCGGACGGCAATGGCAATTTGCTGAAGTACCTGCTGCGCCGTTACGGGTGGTTGGCGGGGCCGGCGCGCCTGCTCAAAATGCTGAAGACGGTGGGCAAGCCCTTTGGCGGTTTTGCCACCGAAGCGCTGTACAGCGCCGTGCCGATGGCGTGCGGCCCCTACGCCGTGCGCGTACGCATGGTTCCGAGCGCTGAAAACGGTGCTGCCACCCCCGGCGCCAAGGCCGATTGGGGCGCAGACTTTGCCGCCCGGCTGGCACGCCAGGATTTGCAATGGGACTTGCAGTTGCAGCCCTTTGTGAGCGAGCTTCTGACACCGATTGAAGACGCCAGCATCAACTGGGAGAGCCATTACAGCAGCGTCGCGCGCTTGACATTGCCGCGCCAGGACTGCGCCTCGGCTCAAGGCCAGGCGCTGCTGGCAGAGGTCGAGGCCGCAGTCATCGACCCTTGGCAGGCACTCGCCGCGCACAGACCGCTGGGCGATGTGCAGCGAGCCCGTAAAGTGGTCTATTTCGAAAGTCAAAAAGGACGCGCTGCGCATTGAAATGACAATTCCCACCCCACAGTCGAGCACGCCGATCCTGGAAGTGCTGCCGCGCGACCTGAGCGCCTACCGTCAGGGCAATGTCGGCGTCGATTACGTGCACCGTTTCGACTCCGGCAAGCCGGGGCCGCATGTGCTGGTCAACGCCCTGACGCACGGCAACGAGTTCTGCGGCATGGTGGCGGTTTCCAGTCTGCTCGACAGCGGCGTGCGCCCGCTGACCGGCACGCTCACGCTGAGCTTTGCCAATGTGGCGGCTTATGAAAGTTTTGATCCGACCCAGCCGTTCGAGAGTCGGCAACTGGTGCACAACCTGAACCGCGTCTGGTCGAGTGAATGGCTGGACGGTGAGCAGGACAGTCCCGAGCTGCGTCGCGCGCGCGAACTGAGGGCGGTGCTGGCGCAAGCCGATCATGTGCTCGACATCCACTCCACCAGCGGGGACGTTGAGCCGTTCTGGGTTTACTGCGGTTTTGAGCGCAATGCCGAGGTGGCGTTGACGATCGGTTGCCCCAGCGTGCACCTGGTCATGCCCGATGGCCTGGGTTCCGGCACACCGCTGATTCAGTACGGAAAACTCGGTGTGGCCAGTGGCAGCGGTGCGGCCATGGTGGTGGAATGCGGTCAGCATTTTCGGCGCAGCACGAGCGATTTGGCGACGCGTGTGGCGCGAAGCTTTCTGGCCCATTTCGGGCTGCTGGCCGAAGAGGCAGCGACGGCGCCGGCACTACAGCGGCGCTTCCAGTTGCTTCAGACTTGCATGGTGAAGACGATGGAGTTCAGCTTCATCCGGCCCTGCATTGGCTTCGAAGTCTTTGCCAAAGGTGAGCTGATTGCCACCGATGGTGCTGGTGAGATCCGTGCACCTTGTGACGAATGCACGATCCTGATGCCGACGCGCGCGCCGGTTGTCGGGCGCGAGGCGGTCTACCTGTCCAAACCCTTGCCCAACCACTGACCTGTGCGAGCACCGCCATGAGTTCCTCTCTCAAAATCGATTTTGTTTCCGACATTTCCTGCCCCTGGTGTGCCATCGGTCTGAAGGCTTTGCAACAAGCACTGGACCAGCTACAGGGCGAAGTTCAGGCCGAGATTTGTTTCCAGCCGTTTGAGCTGAATCCGCAAATGGGGCCCGGTGGCCAAGACATCGCGGAGCACCTGACGCAGAAATACGGCTCAACGTCCGAGCAGCAGGCGCAGATACGCAGCACCATCCGCCAGCGCGGTGCGGACGTCGGTTTCAGCTTCAATCCAGGTGGGCGAGGACGCATCTACAACACCTTCAACGCGCACCGCCTGCTGCACTGGGCGGCGCTGGAAGACCTGAGCAAACAAAGGGCGCTTAAAGAGGCACTGCTGGCCGCCTGCCACAGCCGCAGCGAAAGCATGGAGTCGCAGGAAGTGCTGCTGGCCGCCGTGCAGCAAGCCGGGCTGGATGTGGCGCGTGCGCAGGCCATTTTGGACAGCGATGAATTTGCCGCAGAGGTGCGCCAACGCGAGGCCTTCTACACCGGCCACGGCATCCAGTCGGTGCCCGCCGTCATCATCAACGAGCGCCACCTGATCTCCGGTGGCCAACCCGCTGCCGTCTTTGAGCAGGCTTTGCGTCAGATTGCCACTCAGCAGCCGAGTTGATCGGCCAGATGCTGGAAGTCTTTGGCGTGCCAGGTGTTGGCGGCGTTGGCTGAAACGTCTTTGAGCTGGTCGATGCCGAACTCGGTGGGGCGCTCGATGTAGGCGCTTTGCAGGCCACAGGCGCGTGCCGCCGCCAGGTCGTCCTGATGCGCCGCCACCAGCATCACATCACCAGGGTCCAGATCGAACACTTTGGCAACGCCGAGGTAGGTGGCCCGGTCGGGCTTGTAGGCCCGGAAAACTTCAGCAGACAGAATGCAATCCCAGGGCAGGCCGGCACGTTTGGCCATGTCAGTGAGCAGGCCAATGTTGCCGTTGGAGAGTGTGCAGATCGTGTAGCGCGACTTCAGCCGGGCCAGGCCAGTGACTACCTCAGGCCAGGCGTCGAGCCGGTGCCAGGCCTTGTTCAGATGACGCTTTTCGGCCTCGCTCAGGTCGACCAGATCAAAGGGCTCCAGCAACTGGTCGAGGATCAGGCGGTGCAGATCGTCGATCAGCGTCCAGCCAAGTTCGCCCGAGCGCACGCGCCGCATGGCCGGTTGGTAGCCGGCGCGCCAGGCACGCGCAAAGGCGCTGCCATCGACTTGCGGCCGCAGCGCCTGCACCTCGCGCGCGATGCTCCCGTGCCAGTCAACCACCGTGCCAAAGACATCGAAGGCCAGTACCATGGCCGTTGGGCTGCTGCGCTCGGGGTTCATGGCGAAGCAAGCGGCTTAGCGGTAAAACACTTCGACTTTGCCCTTGAGCTTGATCAGCAGTGGAAAGCCTTTGCGGTCCAGGGTTTTACCCGCAGGCACTTTGACCCAGCCTTCGCTGATGCAGTATTCCGAAACATCGGCCCGCTCCTTGCCGTTGAACCTAATGCCAACCTCGTGCTCAAACACGGCGGCGACGTGAAACGGGCTACGTGGGTCAACCGACAAACGGTCGGGCAGGGTGGGGAGTTGGGTGGCGTCGTTCATGGGGTGATTTTCCATGATTTGGCAAGGCGTATCGCGTGGCGCCCCCCGACGGCGTCGGCGCCCCCCCGCGGAGGGTCGCTGCCCGCTCTCAGCTCGCCAGCAAACCGCGTTTGCGCAGCATGGGCTCGACTTGCGGGTCGCGCCCTCTGAAGTTGCGAAACCCCTGCGCCGGCTCCTGGCTGTTGCCCGCGCTGTAGATTTGCTGATGCAGGCGCTGCGCGGTGGTGGCGTCAAAGGCGTTGCCGCTTTGCTTGAAGGCGTCGAAAGCGTCAGCCTCCAGCACCTCGGCCCACATGTAGACGTAGTAACCGGCGGCGTAGCCTGAATGGGCGAAAAGATGTTGAAAATGGCTCAAATGGTGCCGCTGGCCGATATCTTCCGGAACGCCCAGAAGGAGGCATTGCTCGGCTTCGAAGGCCATGATGTCTACCGGCGTGCCATTGGGCAGACTGTGCAGCGCCATGTCGATCAGTGCCGGGCCGGTGTACATGATCGTAGCCCAAGCCTGATTGAAGCGGCGCGCCGCCAGCAGCTTTTCAAGCAGCACCTCGGGCAGCGGCTCGCCTGACTCAAAGTGGCGTGCGTGGCGCTGCAAAACCTCGCGCTCCAGCGCCCAGTTTTCGAACAACTGCGATGGCAGTTCTACATAGTCGCGCAGCACACTGGTGCCGGCAAGACGCTCATGGCGCACCTGAGAAAGCAAGCCGTGCAGGCCATGACCGAATTCGTGAAACAGGGTCTTCACATCTTCAAAGCTCAGCAGGGTCGGGCTGGCCTTGGCGAAGTTGTTGTTGTTGATGACGATTGGCAGCGTGCCTCCGTTTTGACCGGACTGGCTGCGGAAGATGCTCATCCAGGCGCCGCTGCGCTTGCTCGCTCGCGCGAAGTTGTCACCCAGAAACAGGCCGACCTGGCTGCCGTCGGCGCGCTGCACCTCCCAGGCGCGCACGTCCGGGTGGTAGAGCGAGAGGCCGTGCTGCTCGACAAAGCGCAGGCCAAACAGGCGGCCAGCGCAGTCGAACATGGCGGCAATCATGTTGTCGAGGGTGAAATAGGGTTTGACCACAGCGTCGTCCAGATCAAAGGCCTGGACGCGCACCTTCTCGGCCAGATAGCGCCAGTCCCAGGCGGCAATCGGTGTCGGTTCGCCCAGGCTCGCAGCCATGGCTGTCAGTGCGATGCGGTCTTCCTGCGCCTTGGCTTTGGCGGGCTCCCAGGATTTACTGAGCAGTTCGAGCACGGCGGCTGCGTTACCAGCCATGCGGTCCACCAGTTCGTAGTCGGCATAGTTGGCGTAACCCAGCAGTTGCGCCTGCTCCTGTCGCAGCGCCATGATGCGCGCGATGATGGCCCGGTTGTCGGTGGCACCCGTGTGGGCACCGCGCAACGAGCGTTCGCGCCAGACCTGTTCGCGCAGATCACGCCGCGCCGAGAAGGTCAGAAAGGGCTCGGTCAGAGAAGGCGAAAGGCTGACCGCGTGGCTGTCTTCAGCCAGGCCGCGCTGGGCGGCGGCGGCGCGCGTCGCCTCACGCAAAAAGTCCGGCAAACCGGCAAGATCGGCTTCATCTTTGAGTTCAAGCAGAAAGCTGTTTTCGTCGGCCAGCACGTTCTGTGAGAACGCTGTGTACTGCGCCGCCAACTCTTCGACCACGGTGCCGTAACGATGTCGCTCGGCGCCGCTGAGTTGGGCGCCGGCGCGAACAAAATCCAGATGCACGCGCTCCAGCAGGCGCAGGTCTTGCGCATCGAGCGCCAACTGATGGCGTTGCTGGTACAGGCTGTCGATGCGCTCAAACAGCGCGGCGTTCATATAGACCGCGTTTTCATGCGCGGCCAGGCGCGGCGCCATCGCGCGCTGCACTGCCTGAAGCGCCGGGCTGGTTTCGCTCAGCGTGAGGTTGCTGAACAGCAACTCGATGCGGTTGTACAAGCGCCCGCTTTGGTCCAGCGTCTGCAGGGTGTTGGCAAAAGTGGCCGGCGCCGGGTTGCCCGCTATGACGTCGAGCTCGGTGCGCTGTGCCGCCATGGCGACCTCGAACGCGCTTTCGAAATATTCGGGACGGGCGTGCTCGAAAGGCGGTAGGCCGTAGGGCGCAAGCCAGTCAAGCAGCAGGGGGTTGGCGGCGCTGGGTGATGGGGTGTTGGCTGTGGTCATGGATCAATTGTGACCCAACTTCCGGCCCGGCGTTGGGCGTTCCAGCCAAACCCTTGCTGGCGCCGGTGTCTACCTCAGTTCGGTCACAAACTGCGCGCGCGGCCTGCGCACTTTCTTCAGTTTGACGAGCCAGTCCTTGTCTTCTTCACGGTAGCCCAGCGGCATGATCGCCACGCTGCGCAGACCACGTGCCGGGAGATTCAGAATCTGGTCCAGCGCCTTGGCATCGAAGCCTTCCATCGGTGTCGCGTCGACTTCTTCAAAGGCGGCAGCGATCAAGGCTGCTCCGAGGCCGATGTAGGCCTGACGCGCGGCATGCTCAAAGTTGGTTTGAGCATCGCGCGCTGGGTAGTTGGCGAGCAACATCTTGCGGTAGTTTTCCCAACCGTCATTGGTGCCGCCGCGCTCGGCATTGGTCCGGTCGAACATCTCGTTGATGCGCTCGGGCGTGTAGTTGTCCCAGGCGGCAAAGACCAGCAGGTGCGAACATTCAGTGACTTGTCCCTGGCCCCAGGCCTTGGGCTTGATCTGCTCCCGAATCTCTGTGTTGGTCACGACGATGATCTCGAAAGGCTGCAGGCCGCTGGAAGTCGGCGCCAGTCGGACTGCCTCCAGGATGCGGTCTACCTTTTCCTGTGGAACCGCCTTCGCGGGGTCCATCTTCTTGGTGGCATAGCGCCACTGGAGTTTTTGAATCAATTCAGACATGGGTTGGTTCCTGGATGTTAAAGAGTGGTGCGCGGGATTGACAGTCGCGGCAGTCGCGGCAGTCGCGGCAGTCGCGGCAGTCGCGGCAGTCAAAACTGGGGGCGAGAACGGGTTTCGCAAGGGGCAAAGCCCCGGGCGTCATCAGAGTCCGAACTTGGCGTAGTACTGCGCCACAGCCGGTGTCTGAGCGATGCGACGCATGTGGGCATTGAGCGCAGGAGCGACATTTTCGACCAGATCGGTCGGGATATGGTCCAGGCGGCCAGAGTTCAGGCCGCGCACGTAGCAAAAGACCTTCAGGTCGGCAATCGTCAGGCGTTGTTCAACGAAGTACTCGCCGCCTTGCGTCTGCAAGTGAGCGTCCAGCCAGCGCAGGTACATCGGCAGCGGGGCTTGCACCAGGGCGGTACGCGCCTCTTTTTGCGCGTCCCCGGTCATGCTGAACGTGGGGCCCATCTTGTTGCTGGCATCCTCCAGTACGCCCAGCACCTCGTCGCACAGCAGGGCCTGGTAGGCGTCGGCCGGATACAGGCCCGCCAGTTTGCCGGCGTAGCGTGTGATGGCGTCGCTCTGCGTGACCTGCACGCCGTCCACCTCCAGGGTGGGTACCTGCCCGAGTGGTGTCGCCTTCTTCACCTCGGGAAATTCGGCATAGCCAAAGCGGTAGTCTTCAAACGCCACGCCGCCAATGTGCAGCGCCAGCCGTGCAGGCTCGCCACGGCCACCGTGAAAGTCGAAGTAAGTGAGTTTGAGTTGGGACATGGTGATTATCTGATGTATTGAAGCGGTAGACCCGAGTGGGACGAACTGCGGATTCTAGGCGGTTGGCAGATCGGCGTGGCTGCTAGTCCCCACCCCCAAACAGGTCATTGAACTTCTTTGCGCCATCGGTATCGGTACTCGACGTCATTGGGTTGCCCTTCGGATACTCCTCGGCGATCCGGTCCTCCCAGTAGGTGGCAGGGGTGGGCGCATTGCAAAGCCGCCGAAAGACCTCGTGTGGAACCTGCTTGTAGGCCAGCACGCTTTTGTTGTCCCAGTGCAGGTCCAACTGGCGCGAGTCGGGGTTGTAATCAGCCCGCCGGATGCGGCCGCTGGTGAAGAGTTTGGTGGGCATGTTGATCGAGGAAAAACCAGACAGTGCGACAAATCAAGCGGCCTGGTGCGTCGCACTACGTGACAAATCTACTTGTCCGGCCAGCAATCCTGCCACCGAAATATCCTCGTTCAGCGCGTCCCAATGCAGCCCATTCCTGCTCATCTCGACCTCGGCGCGTTGTGCAGGCGTGGCTTCCAGCAGGCGGGGGAACCATGCCAGAGGCGCGGCGATAGTTCGGCCATCGGACAGGCTTACCCACAAGGTGTCGTCGTCGAAGCGAACTGCTTTAGGCGAAGTGTTCATTCCATGACCTTTCTTTGTCGGCTCCAGTCACTCTTGCATTAGGCAGCATGCCAGTCGCGTTCGCCGATGTCACGAAAGCGTTGAATTGTTCGCTCGATGGCAGCACGGTCCAGGGTGGCTTCATCCACCACGGCGTGCAGGCCGATTCCATACGCGTAGCCGCGATCAGTGACAAATCGCTCGCCGATGACCGGGGGTTCAATGGCAAGGTAATGCGCTTCCAATCTTTCGCACTCTTGCAGGAAAGTGCGCCCCTCAAATTGTGGGTAATGTTTGTGCGGTCGTTGCACCCATTCCAACATCCTAGGCTCGCCGGGGCGCTTTCTTGGAGCGGTTCTGGTTTCGAAAGCAAATTCGCACTCAATTTCTTCAGCGCTCAGCCCAGCATAAACCGCTTCAAAAGCCCGTCCGTGGATTTCATCTTCGACCGCCAACGGCGTTGTGATGAACGTGGCATTCCAAAGTGTGAACCGGTCTGCACCCAGAAAATACACATCAACCCAGCGATGAATGCGATCCGGATCGTCCGGATCTTCCAGCAATTGGTCGGTCCAGAAACCAAGTCCGTCTGCATGCCGCGCAATCTTCCAGCCCAGGCGAATTACCGCATTGCGCCTTTTGTGGCGAGGCAAGTCCACAAACCGTACATGCTTTCGAGTGTGAAATCTGGTGGGCATGGCAAGTCAACGCGGAATCAGCATCCGGTCATCCGTGATCGCGCGAATTGCTCGCGGCCCTCGGTTTGATGAACGGCACGGTGACGCCAAAGGCATCCGCCAGTCGTTGTGCTTGTCTGGCGGATTGTTCCAAAGCCTTTTGCAATGCTCTGGGGCTGGGCATCAAACGACTTTGCTGAGTCTTTGTAGTTTGCGCCATGTGGTGG
>CAYHDD010000074.1:0-9290 GCA_964355195.1 uncultured Rhodoferax sp.
GCATGGGGTCGGCCGCTCAGTTCTACTCCCCCACTGGCATCACCACCGACGGCACCAACCTGTATGTGGCGGATAGATTGAACACCACCATCCGCAAGATCGTGATTGCCACGGGCTCAGTCACGACTCTGGCGGGCACCGGCTGGGGAACGACGGGGTGGGGGTCCATGCCGGTGAATGGCACCGGTACGGCGGCCAGGTTCGGGCAATCCTTCGGGATCACTACCGACGGATCGAGCCTATATGTGGCGGAAACGCTTAGCGCTCTTATCCGAAAGATTCAGTAAGCCCGTTCATCTGACGATTGGAAATTCTTCCAGCACGGCCGCCACCCGCTTCATCCAGGCGCACGCTGATGTTGCCGGCCGTTGCATGCACATAGCCGCGCTCGAACAGACTGCGTCCAATGCGACAAATCTCCTCGCGGGCTTGCGTTTCAGTCATTGCAACAGCTCAAAGGCTTTGATGAAAAAGTCATCGCTGCCGAAGTTGCCGGACTTGAGCGTCAGGTGCAGACCAGTGTCGGGCGCCGCATCGCACTGGGCGTGACACCAGGGTATGCCGGGGTCGATTTGCGGACCAATTCTCATCTGCGTGATGCCCAGCGCCTGCACACAGGCGCCCGAAGTTTCACCACCCGCCACCACCAGTTGGCGCACGCCGCGCAGCACCAGCGCGCGTGCGATGACACCCAGTGTGCGCTCCAGCAGGGCACCGGCCTGCGCCGCGCCCAGCTGCGCCTGCACAAGCTTCACCGCACTCGCATCGGCACTGGAGTAAATCAGCAGCGGAGCCTGGCCAAGTCGGGGCTCGGCCCAGGCCATGACCTGCGCCACTGCATCAACGCCTGCCGCTTCGTCTTGTGCCAGCTGCAAGGGGTCCAGACTCAAGGCTGCACCACCAGTGCGTATGAAGGCCTGCACCTGGCGGTTGCTGGCCAGCGAACAGCTGCCCGAAAGAGCCGCTTGCCAGCCGGTCGCGATCGGCAAGGTGCTGGCAGTGCTGGAGGCCGCAATGCCGAAGTTGCCGGGCAAACCAATCGCCACACCCGAGCCGCCGGTGACCAGCGGCATGCCCTTGAGCGTTGGCCCGAGGTGCAGCAGATCGTCGTTCGAGATGGCGTCCACCAGCGCCAGAGCGAAACCCAGCGCACGCAGCTCGGCGATGCGCGCGCGGATTGCCGCTTCACCCTGAGCCACAACGCGGTAGTCAATCAGGCCGACCCGTCGCTGGCACTGCGCCTGTAAGACACGCACCAGATTGGCATCGGTCATCGGCGTCAGCGGGTGGTGCTGCATGCCGCTCTCGTTGAGCAGTACATCGCCGACAAACAGATGACCCTTGAAGACGGTGCGCTGGTTGTCAGGGAAAGCCGGCGTGGCAATGCAGAAGTCGCTGCCCAGCACCTGCATCAAGGCCTCGGTGACCGGACCGATGTTGCCCTCGGGCGTGCTGTCGAAAGTCGAGCAGTACTTGAAGTAGATTTGCTGCGCGCCCTGCGCCTGGTGCCAGCGCAGGGCCGCCAGTGACTGCGCAACGGCCTCAGCTTTGGGCAGCGTGCGCGACTTGAGCGCGATCACCACGGCATCAGCCGGCGTCTGGAGAGAAGTCTCGGGCACACCCATCACCTGCACCACACGCATGCCCGCGCGCACCAGGTTATTGGCCAGATCGGTGGCCCCGGTAAAGTCGTCGGCAATGCAGCCGAGCACAATCTTGTTCATGCAGTCTTGAGCCGCGTGCGCGAAGCCGGGCTGGCAAAGTGCGACGGAGCGTCGTATTTGTCGAGAGCGGACAAATTTTCAGCGTCAGAAGTCATTGGCCACTACGACTTGTACTTCACGCTACAGCCATAGGGCTTGGTCACGGGCGCACTGAGGACTTTACCGGAGAGCGCCTCGGCCAGGCCCTGGCGCACGTAGTTGACGGCGACTTTGATGTCCTCCACCTTGGCCGACGCAATGCTGTCAATGCCACCGGCATACAGCAGCGTGCCCTGTGGTCCGACGATGTACATGTGGGGCGTAGTGCGGGCGCCGTAGGCCTTGCCCACCTCACCGTCTTCATCCATCAGAGTGGCCGTGACTGCCGCGTGGTGCCCGCTCAGCCAGGCAACCAGTTGCGCTGGCTTCAGATAGTCGACGCTGCCGGTTTCAGTAGAGTTGATGGCCAGCCAGATCACACCTTTGGCCGCCGCGTCGCGCTGCGTCGCCTGCATGTTGTCAGCGCCATAGTGCTTGCGCACGAAAGGGCAACCGGGGTTGGTCCACTCCAGCACCACATGCTTACCCCGGAAGTCAGTCAGGCGCACGCGTTTGCCGTCGGTGCTGGTGAGGCTGAAGTCAGGCGCGGGCTGCCCCACGGCAGACGCGGCGACGGCGTTGGGAGCCCCACCCAAGGCAAGCGCACCGACGAGGCAAGAGACTAAGTGGCGACGCAACATGGCAAAAACTCCTCAGCTGAATCGGCGAATTATGAAGCGTTTTGGTCTGCGTGTGCCAGGCCAATTTGACCTTCACTGCTTCGAGGGGCGAACGCAGATTCGGCGCGCAGCGAGCTCGTCACGCCTTGGGCTTCCTGGCAGCCACGTGCTTGCGCACCAGCGTCTTCGCGTGAGTCGGCTGGCCCTTGCCGGTCTTGGGAACTGATGCAGGCGCCAGCGCCTGCTCCAGCTCGATGATGGCCTCATCGGTGTAGTCCAGCATGCGCTGCAAGGCGGGCACCGAGCGACGGCAGGCGGTGAAGCCAAAGCCGAGCTGGTCAGCGTAGCCACTGATGGTGATGTTGAGCGCCAGGTACTGCGTCGGGATCGATACCGGGTAAACCTCGTCGAGCCGGGCGCCGTTTAGAAACAAGGTGTCTCGCGAGCCCGGAACGTTGGAGATGACGAGGTTGAAGGTCGGGTGTTCGCGCGCGCTACCGGTCAGCACGGAAGGACCCATGGCCGAGATCGAGGTGATACCGTGCGCCAGCTTTTGCAAGCGTGGCATTTTCTTCAGGCGCTCTTTGGCTTCGGTGGTGGACTGCACGATGCGCGCCAGGCGCTTGAGCGGGTCGGAAACGTTCGTCGCCAGATTGGCCAGCAAGAGCGAGACCTGGTTGCCACCGGCGTCGGTCTCCCCGTGCAGCGAGACCGGCACCATCGCCACCAGCGGCTTCCTGGGCAGCGCCTTCTGCGCTTGCAGGTACTTGCGCAAAGCACCGGCGCAGATTGCCAGCGTGACATCGTTGACGGTGGCACCGGTGGCCTCGCCGATGCGCTTGAGGCGCGACAGCGCATAGGACTGGGCGGCAAAACGCCTGGAGCCCGAAATCTCGACGTTGAAGGGGGTGGGCGGTGCCTGAAACGGCAGGGCCGACGCACTGTCGCCTTCAGCGCTGCGCAGCATGTCCCACAGCCCGCTGCCAATGCCGGGCAGTATCTCTCGCCCGGCACGCGCTGCATCGGCCAGTTTGCTCAGCAGACCAGCGGCGGCAGCCGGCGACCGAGAGCCCGGGTGTTTGGCGATCTCCTGCGCCCATACCGGCGCCTTGACTTCATCAGGCCGGCGCGAAAGACTGTCGGCCGTGATCTTGGCGCCGCTGACACCGTCCACCAGCGCATGGTGGATCTTCATGTAGGTGGCAAAGCGGCCGCCCGGCAAGCCTTCGATCAGGTAAGCCTCCCAAAGCGGGCGGTTGCGGTCCATCAGGTTGCCGTGGAGGCGCGACACCATCGCCAGCAGTTCGCGGATGCGGCCCGGCTGCGGCAGGGCCAGATGCCGCAAGTGGTAGTCGAGCTCAAATTCCTGGTCTTCCTCCCAGTACCAAAGCCCCATACGCAAGACCGGTCGCAAGTTGAAGGGGCGCACCGCCTTGAGATGCTTGCTCCAGTGGGCCAGCAAGGTGGCAATGAATTCAGGACCGGCGCCGGGCGGTGGCGTGTAGATGTTCAAGCCCGCCACATGCATGGGCTGATTGCGGGTTTCCATCCACAAAAAGGCGGAATCAACGGGGCTGAGTGCGGCCATGGCTTTGGTCCTTTCAATCGGGCGTAGCGTCAGTGTAGTGACGAACCCGGTCCCATGCCATCGGTACGCCAAAGAAGTAAAAAACATTGTTTGAATATGCCTTTGCATAGTTTCTTCTTGTGGAAAATGACCGCAAACTCGTGCCCTCGGCACTTGCCGCCCTGAAAAAAAGTTCAAGCTACAACCCGCCACGCCCAATGCACCGGTTTCTGACCCGCTTTCTGCCCAGCCTTTTGTTGGGTCTGGCTGCCCTGCCCCTGCACGCGGAGAACCTGGTCTCTGTCAGGAACGAGGTTCTGCCGCCGCCACCCGTTGCGGCCACGGCGATGTTTGTCGCTGCCACTCAACCGGTGCTGGTTGAGGGAGACCGTCTCTGGCGCCTGAGCGCTGATCGCAAGGGCTGGCAGCCACAGGCATCGAGCGCCTCGGGCCACATCCTCGGCGCCATTGCCGACACGGCGCGCCCCTACCTGTTGATTCAGGCCGAGGATCGGTCCGGCGTCAGCAAGCTCGAACTGTTCGCCGATGGAACCCAGAGCGCAGCGCCCGCCCTGCCGCCACTGCCAGCGACCTATGCCCAGGCACGCGGCGCGGTGCTGAACGGTACGCTCTATCTGGTGGGCGTCGACGCCGCAGGCACGTCGCAATGGTTGTCGCTCGACACCAGGGCGCTCCAGCCAAGCTGGAAATCTTTGCCAAATTTCGGCCCGCAGGGCGCCGCCGTCAGTTCGGTCGTGGCCCAGGATCACGCCCTGTTTGTGAGCACCCACAAGGACGCCAGCACCGGGGGCGACAAGCTCTGGCGCTGGAGCCCGCTAGACGGCTGGGGTGAGCGCGGCAACCTGCCAGGCAAAGTGGTGGAGGGCGCGGCGCGCGCCATCGGTCAGGCCCATGTGCTCTACCTGGTGAACCTGGCGACCACGGAAAA
This sequence comes from uncultured Rhodoferax sp., assembly GCA_964355195.1. Taxonomy (GTDB): domain Bacteria; phylum Pseudomonadota; class Gammaproteobacteria; order Burkholderiales; family Burkholderiaceae_C; genus Rhodoferax. Next base: position 4,939 of record CAYHDD010000074.1, read on the forward strand.
TCCGACGGCTGGGTCCCAGTTGCTCACCTACCACTCGATCACGCAAGCCTTCGCGAATCAGGGCACGGCCATCGCCTCGCAAGCTCAGCGCGGCACCGCCTGGGGCAACGGCCTGCTCTGGCAGTCGGTTGAAAGCAGCGCGGGCGGGCCAACTCTCAATCTGAGCGAATTCGAAGGCAACAAGCTGCTGCTGCGTCCGCTCGACTGGGCCATGATCATCCTGTACCTGGTCGCCATCGCCGGTATCGGCGCTTACTGCTATTGGCGCGAGGAAAAACAATCGACCTCCGAATTCTTTGTCGGCAATCGCACCATCCCGTTCTGGGCCGCGGCCATCAGCCTCTACGTCACCAGCACCAGCTCCATTGGTTACATCGCAACGACCGCAAAGGCCTTTGCCACGAACTGGCAGTACCTGATGAACAATGTGCTCGGGGTGCTCGGGCTGATTTTTGTGGCGATCTGGATTGTGCCCATGCTGCGGCGTCTGAAGCTGGTTTCGGTGTTCGACTATCTGGAGCAGCGCTTTCACCCGTCCGTGCGCATGATGGCCAGCGCCATGTGCATCGTGCTCCACCTGGGTGGTCGCATGAGCATCATCTTGTTTTTGCCCTCGTTGGCGATCGCCACCATCACCGGCTTCGACATGATCTGGAGCATCCTCATCATGGGGCTGGTGACCATTGCCTACACCGCCATGGGTGGCATGCGGGCGGTGATCTGGACCGACGTGCTGCAACTCATCGTCAAAGTTGGCGGCCTGATATTTGCGACCTACTTCATCGTCAGCAAGCTACATGGCGGTTTCGGGGAATTCATCGAGACCGCCCGCGCTGGCAACAAGATGCAAATGCTGGACTGGAGCTTTGACCTGACGAAGCCGACCGTGTGGGCCTTTGTTTTTCTGGTGTTCATGGAGACCGTGCTGACCTTCCCCAAGGATCAGGTCTTGATGCAGCGCGTCTTTACCACCAAGTCCGACAAGGACGCCGGGCGCTCGGTCTGGCTGTTTGCCGCCATTGTGGTCCCTGCTGCCATGCTGTTCTACCTGATCGGCACCGGGTTGTGGGTGTTCTATCAAAACCATCCAGAGCGCATGAACCCACTGCTCGCGGTGGACGCCACGTTTCCGCTGTTCATTGCCGCCGAGCTGCCGGCCGGGGTCACCGGCCTGATGATTGCCGGCATTTTTGCCGCGTCCATGGCCACCTGTTCCAGCATCATGAACAGCGTCGCCACGATGGTCTCGGTCGACTTCTATGAGCGCCTGGCCAAGAAGCCGACCCAGGCCACGAGCATTCGTCTGGCCGAGTGGGTCACCGCCCTGGCCGGGTTCATCGGCATTGGTCTGGCCCTGCTGCTCAGCCGCTACAACATCGGTTCCTACCTGGACGTGGCGCTCGACCTGTACGGCCTGCTCGGAGGTGGCTTTGCCGGCGCCTACACACTGGGCATGTTCACGCGCCGCGCCAACTGGCAGGGTGTCTTGATCGGCATGGTTGCGAGTGTGCTGATGACGTTTGCGGCCTGGTCGGTGAACCTGGTGCACCCCTTCATCTACCTGGCCATCGCCATCCTGTTCTCCATCGTCTTCGGCTACATCGGCAGCCTGTTCTTCCCGGCGCCAGCACCGGAATCGCTGGAGGGGCTCATCATTCAACGCTAAACAGGACGCTTGCACCGTGCCACGTCTGCTTCCCCTCGTCTTCGCCCTGGCTACAGCGCTGGTGCTGCCTTGCAGCCTGGCCGCCCAAGCCCCCAATGTCGTCTTCATCCTGGCCGACGATCTGGGTTATGGCGACCTCAGTGCGCACGGCAATCCGCGCGTGAAGACACCGAACCTGGATCGACTGCGAGAGCAAAGCGCGCGCTTCACCGACTTTCACGTTTCGCCCATGTGCACGCCAACGCGTGGCGAGTTGATGACCGGCTTGGGCGCTTACCGCAATGGCGCCGTCTCGGTCGGCTTCGGTGCGACCATGCCACGGCTTGAGTTGCCGCTGATGCCGCAGTTTTTCAAGGACGATGGCTATGCGACGGCGCACTTCGGCAAATGGCATCTGGGCGACAACTACCCCTACCGGGCGCACGACCGGGGCTTTGACCTCTCCATCGGCTACAAGGGTTTTGGCATCGACTCCATCGCTGGTGAGGCTGAGAACGACGCGTTTGACGACCGCTACTGGCGCAACAGCGTGCTCACCGAGATCAAGGGCTACAACACGGACGTGTTCTTCAAGGAATCCATAAGCTGGATGCGCCGGCAGTACCAGCAAGGCAAGCCCTTCTTTGCCTATTTGGCCACCACTGCGCCGCACGAACCCTATTACGTGGAGTCCCGCTACGTCAAGCCCTATGAAGACTTGCGCAACGGTCTGCCCGCCTATTTCGGCATGATCGCCAATCTGGACGAGAACGTGGGTCGCCTGATGCAGTTCCTGCAGCGCAACGGGATGGCGCGCAACACGATCGTGATCTTCATGAGTGACAACGGCAGTGGCGAGCGCAACAACTTCTACAGCGCTGGCATGCGCGGGCGCAAGACTTCGCTCTACGATGGCGGGCACCGCGTGCCCTTCTTTGTGCGCTGGCCCGCGGGTGCCGTGGCGGCGCGCGACATTGACGCCCTCACGCATGACACCGATGTGCTGCCAACACTGCTCGACCTGGCAAGCCTGAAGACCCGGCGCAAGCTTGCGTTCGACGGCCTCAGCCTCAAGCCGTTGCTGGAGGGCCGCGAAGATCCGAACCCGCAGCGCAAGGCCGTTGTTCAGTACGGCTTTCGCAGCCCCGAGTTTCACAGTTGGGACAGCGCCGTGCTGTGGGGCAAGTGGCGTCTGATCAAGGGGCAGGAGCTGTATGACGTGGGCCGTGACCCGGGTCAGCAAACCGATTTGGCGGCACAGCACCCGGACGTGGTTGAGAATCTGCGCGCCTACTACGAGGGCTGGGCCGCAACGACCAAACCTCTTCTCAATCCGCAGCACCACGTGGTGGTCGGCACGGCAGCCGAGCGCCTGACCCGGCTCACGGCCGCCGATTGGATTGGCCCCTACGCGGGTGACCTGGGCGTGCTGGGCAAAACCGACTTGCCCCTGTTTGGCGCCTGGAACATCAAGGCCGGCGCAACGGGTGACTACGCGGTGTCGCTGCACCTGTTCGCGCCCGGGGTCCAGGTGCCCCTGAACCAGGGTTGGCGCAACCTGCCCGCGCGTGCCGTCACGAGCGCACGGTTGACCGTCGATGGCGTGGACTACAGCGTTCCCGTCCGCCCATCCGACACTCAGGCACGCTTCACCCTGCCACTGGTGAAAGGACAAGGCCATCGCATTGAAGGCCAGTTTCTGGATGTGGCGGGCAACCCTCTGGTCGGCGCCTTCTTCCTGCGCATGAACCTCGTGCCATGACCGATGGTCATTCCCTATTCCCTTGAATCATCGCTGTAGGGAAACACGGACCTATTCCCAAAGTTTGCCAACCGACGGTGGTGCCGATACTTTGTTCGTGGGTATCCGTCGTCGCTTCAAGCCCGAAAGGGATTGCGAATTGTCAATGTGGCAGCACCGGCTGACTCTGGCAATTTGAGATGGAGTCCGTCCTGCATGTCCTCGCTGTACAAAATGTCGCAGCCGCTCAAGCCGGCCGCTGCAACGATATTGGCGTCGTAGAGCGACAGGTTGTAGCGGGCCATCAAAGCCAAGGCCGTTTGGTGCGTGCGAACGCTCAGGTCATGCACTTCACAGATGTCAATCAGCGTGTTGCTGAGTGTCTGAATATCTGCCACGGGCATGGCGCGTTTTTTTCGAAGTACATTGGCAAACTCATTGAGCACCTGAACGCTGATAACGCTCTGCTGCGCCAGCAGTTGCTCTACCGCGTCAGCCCGCGTGCTGTCGTCCACCCAATAGATGAGCACATTGGTGTCCACAAAGGTCTTCACCGTGCATTGGCCTCGTCGCGGTCAAAAGAAAAATCGGCGGGCCAGGGGGCGCGAAACCGGCGTAGCGCCTGTAATTGCTCCAGTTTGCTGGGCAGCCGCACCACGCGCACCGTGGCTGGCCGCCGGGCCTGCCTGGGAGCCGGCTGCAGCAACAACTCATCCCCATCAGAAATTCCCAGCTCCTGCACCAGGGCGACGGGCAAGCGCACCGCCAGACTGTTCCCCCATTTGGCAACCTGCATGAAAAATCTCCAGTTGGATATACCTGTAAAATGTATATCCTAACGCAGTTGCGACTGTCCTGCAAGTGTCACAGCCTCGACTCAGGCTTTTCTTCTGTACTTACAAGAAAACAACATGGCAGAGGTACTCAGCGCTGCTTGAACCTGGCAAGGTGCAAGCGTGCCCCGTC
>CAYHDD010000075.1:0-9249 GCA_964355195.1 uncultured Rhodoferax sp.
CCCAATACGACGTCCCCAACCAGTGTGGATTGCAGCATTTCGGCACCGGTAGGGAGATCGGCCTGTAGCGGAGGTTTTACGGTGGACTCGAATATCGAGTGGTCGACCAACACCGGGCCGTCGGGCGGTGTGGACGCCGTAACGGCGGTTGCCGCCTCTCCTGCCGTATTGCAATCGGGCTGGACCAATTTCGCACCGGCCCTGAGCGCCAGCGCCTTCAACAGCGCGGGCGTTGAAGCCACCAGCGTAGGCGATACCTGCGACGGAACGGTTATTTTTAGCAGCAGTGGCAAGTACCTCGGACCCAACTGCAAGTACGATACCCACTTCCACCAGTACGACGACATTTACGACGTCACCGGTGTCAACCTGCTCAACGCCAGCAGCACCACGCTGAATTTGACCAAAGGCATCCCTTCCCTGGTGCAAAACTTCAAGGTGCTGGTGCACAACCAGTACCTGAGCCCGGCCGTCAAACTGCATGTCGGCGACCCAAGTTATCTGTACAACGTTGACCACGGCTATATTGCGTTGAAGAATTATCAGACGGCGGCAACGCTGGATTTGGCAACGGTGCAGACTTACCGGCGCGACCCGAATGCGGTTTGGCCGGGCACCGCAGTGACGGATCTTGAGAAGTTGGCAAAGCCCAAACCGATCGGTAGCCTGGCTTTCAATATGCCGCTGGACGCGTTGACGGCCAAGGATTGGTGGGGCAACCGCGATGTCCGCGTCGGACTGCACCCGATCGCACCCGGCTGCATGTGGCAGGCCAAGGGCACGACCGATGGCAACATGTACCAGCCGGTGATTCCGCCCGCCGCCGGCGTCGCCGGGCTGGGTACGGCGGGCTGGAGTGCCGCCACCACACCAACGACCGCCACTGGCGCGCGGCACAACGGGGCGCTAATGTTCCAGCTGATCCGCGACACGACACCGAACACGGCGATCGAGCTCAATGTGGCGGGGCGCCCGGAGTTTGGCTGGCGCGTCAAGTCCGCCCTGTACGCCAATTACGTGTTGATGGAGTACGGAACCTACTGGCACCATCCGAATGGCAAGTGCTACAACTCTTCGGGATGGACCCAGACGCCTCCGGCAGACACTGGCGCCAGCACGCCGGGCACCAAGGCCGCCGGGTCGGCCGATCCCAAGCTGGGTGACTTGAGTGCCAGTGGCGGCGGCAGTGGCGGCAGCATCGTGTCGGTGGTGACAACCATCGTGGGTACGGTGACAACCACCACGATTACCTACACCGATGGCAGCTATGCAACCATCACCCGGACCGCCAACGCCGATGGCACGGTGACCATTGTCACGGTCGATGCACTCGGTGTTCGCACGGTGCAGACATTGGCCAATCCGGACGGATCTCTGCGAACCGGGGGCGACGAGCGGGCGCGGCAGGCGGCGCGCACGGGGCGTGTTTCATGGCGTGAACTTGTGGCACCATAGCGCTCTGGCGCTGCGCCACACCAACCTAGCGAGGCTCGACTGTGAAACGATTCAATGCTCAAGGCTTTACCCTCATCGAGATGATGATCGTGGTGGCTATCGTGGCCATTCTGGCGGCGATCGCCATGCCGAGCTACCAGTCGTACGTGGTGCGCTCGGCGCGGGTTCAGGCACAAGCCGAGTTGCTGGAACTGTCGAGCTTGCAGGAGAAGATATTTCTCAACTCCAACGCCTATAGCGCCAGTGTCACGGCGGCCTACAACGCGACCTCAACGGGGGGGCTGGGGCGCGCCAGCGGCAAGACCAACGATGGCCGTTACGACCTTGCCCTGGACATCACGACACCTTCGCAAACCTACGTTTTGACGGCCACGCCGGTGTCTGGGGGCCCGCAGGACGGAGACGGAAACATCTCCATCAGCGAAAGCGGGCTACGGCTCTGGGGCACGGCTTCCTGGTAGGGTAAGTACCAGGGTGTTTTGGCGAAGTTTGTTTTGACTTATTGCGGTGACAGGCGCACGATGGGGCGCATATGCGCCAAAGCGCCTCAGGGGGATCGCGGCTTCTGCACCGTCAGGCTGCCTACACGCTGGTTGAGCTGCTGGTGGTTATGGCGCTGGCTGCCATTGTGGCCTCTTTGGCGATTCCCTCGATGTCGGCGTTCCTCAATTCGCAGCGCTCCAGTTCACTCGGCTCAGCCTTTCTCAATAGTCTGAATCTGGCCCGCTCCGAGGCCATCAAACGCAACGCCCGGGTGGCCCTGTGCAAATCCGCGGATAGTTGGTTGTGCACGAATGCAGGGGGGTGGGAGCAGGGCTGGATCGTGTTCCACGACGTCAACAACAATGCGGTTCTGGATCCAGGCGAAGACGTCATCGAGCAGCGTGGTGCGGTCACTGTGGGCTTGCGGCTGACTGGAAATGTGACGGTAGCCCATTACGTGTCGTACAGCCCGTCGGGGTCGGCAAAACTGGTTTCTGGTGCCTTCCAGGCCGGAACATTCACTTTGTGCCTGAACCCGGTCTCGGAACCCGATGTGCGGCAATTGATTCTCAGCAGTACCGGCCGTGCGCGTTCCATCCGAGGGCTGGCAAGTGATTGTTCCTGAAGGCGAGCCGCCGCGCCGGGCCGCCCCAAGCAAGGCAGCCCCCTGGGGGGGCAGCGAGGACACGAAGTGCCGAGCGTGGGGGCGCTCAGTCAGCGCCGGACTTCGTCCACCAGCGTCTTGAATTCGTCGATGTCCTCGAAACTGCGGTACACGCTGGCAAAGCGGACGTAGGCCACTTTGTCAAGCTTCTTGAGCTCGCGCATGACCAGTTCGCCAATGCGCGTCGAGGGCAGTTCGCGCAGTCCCAAATTGAGCAGTTTTTCTTCAATACGTTCGATCGCACTGTCGATCTGTTCGACGCTGACCGGGCGCTTGCGCAGCGCCAGCCGCATCGAGGCCATCAGTTTGGTGCGCTCGTACTCGATACGGCGCCCGTCTCTTTTGACGATGACCGGGAAAGTGATGTCGGCCCGCTCGTAGGTTGTAAAGCGCTTTTCACAAGCGCCGCATTGGCGTCGGCGGCGGATGAAGTCCCCGTCTTCAGCGACCCGCGTCTCCATGACCTGGGTTTCCGAGTGACTACAGAACGGACACCGCACAGGTGCTCAACCGTAGACCGGGAAGCGCTGCGTGAGCGCGCTCACCTTGGCGCGCACCGCCTCGATGTTGGCGGGGTCGCGCGGGTTGTCGAGCACGTCGGCGACCAGGTTTGCCGTCAAGCGCGCCTCTTCGTCCTTGAAGCCGCGCGTCGTCAGTGCGGGCGTGCCGACGCGTACGCCACTGGTGACCATCGGTTTTTCGGGGTCATTGGGGATGGCGTTCTTGTTGATCGTCATGTGGGCAGCGCCCAGAACGCTCTCGGCTTCCTTGCCTGTGATGCCCTTGGCGCGCAGGTCAACCAGCATGACGTGGCTCTCGGTGCGACCGCTGACGATGCGCAGACCACGCTGCGTCAGCGTTTCAGCGACGATGCGCGCGTTGGTCAACACCTGCTGCTGGTAGGTCTTGAACTCTGGCGCCAGCGCCTCCTTGAAGGCGACCGCCTTGGCTGCAATCACGTGCATCAAGGGGCCACCTTGCAGGCCCGGAAAAATCGCGCTGTTGATCGCTTTTTCGTGCTGGGCTTTCATCAAAATGAAGCCGCCACGAGGTCCGCGCAGACTCTTGTGGGTGGTCGAAGTCACCACGTCGGCGTGCGGTACCGGACTCGGGTAGAGCCCGGCGGCAATCAGGCCGGCGTAGTGCGCCATGTCGACCATGAAAATGGCACCCACATCCTTCGCAACTTTGGCGAAGCGCTCAAAATCAATGCGCAGGCTGTAGGCTGAGGCGCCGGCAATGATCAGCTTGGGCTTTGACTCGTGGGCCTTGCGCTCCATCGCGTCGTAGTCAATCTCTTCCTTCTCATTGAGACCATAGCTGACGACGCTGAACCACTTGCCGCTTATGTTGAGCGCCATGCCGTGAGTCAGGTGACCGCCCTCGGCGAGCGACATGCCCATGATGGTGTCGCCGGGTTTCAGAAACGCAAGGAAGACCGCCTCGTTGGCCGATGCACCGCAATGGGCTTGTACGTTGGCGCTTTCGGCGCCAAACAGTTGCTTGACACGGTCGAGCGCCAGTTGCTCGGCTATGTCGACAAATTCGCAGCCACCGTAGTAGCGCTTGCCAGGGTAGCCTTCAGCATACTTGTTCGTCAGTTGGGTACCCTGGGCCGCCATGACCGCTGGCGAGGTGTAGTTTTCACTGGCAATCAGTTCGATGTGCTGCTCCTGGCGCTGGTTTTCGGCCTGGATGGCGGCAAAGATTTCAGGGTCAGCTTGTTCGATCAGGATATTTCGTGGATACATGGTGCGTGTGTTGAGGTTCGAATGGGGGGGGGGCGTCCAGACTCAGGACTGAGTCTGGCGCACGATCTTGTCGGTGCTGCGGTCGGATTTAACCGGGGTTACGCTGCCTTGGGTCTGGGGCGATGAGAGTGGAACGGCGAGGCCCCTGGCGACCATCTGCAAGCGGTTTTGCTCGGCCATGACTTTGTTGGCATAGCCGTTCTCCTCGTCTTCGCTGCTGCTCGAGCCGACATAGGACCTCAGACCGCCTTCAATCGAGCCGGCACGGCCGATGCACTCCTGTAACACCCGGGCGCCGACGCGCAAGTTGGTGAGGGGGTCAAACGCGGCCAGATTGCCGCCAAAGCTCTCGTACTTGTCGCTGTGCACCTGCGTCATGACCTGCATCAGTCCTTGGGCACCCATGGGGCTTTGGGCAAAGGGGTTGAAGCCTGATTCAACCGCCATCACCGCCAGAATCAGCGTTGGATCAAGCTTGCTGTGCTGACCGATTTGATAGGCCTCGGTCACCAGGGCGCTCAAGGGTTCAGGTGCCACCCGGTACTTCTTGCTCAGCCAATAGGCGACGGCAGCCTGGCGTTTGGGCAAATCTTGCGGGTTGCTGGCCGTGGCGCGCTCCACGGCATCAAGCTTGCTGACCCAGCCCGTTAGCGCCGATTGGCGCGTTTGGAGCCAACTGAACAGCTTGACTTCCCCGACCTCACGCAGTTCCGGGCGTGCAGTCAATGTGAAGATGGCAAACATGACTGCCAGGCCGACCAGGGCAAAGCTGTTGTGGGTGATTTCAAAGAAGCCCTGTGCCACGTCGCTGGCAAAAGCTCTGAAGCCGAGGGTGAATTTTCTGGACGCTGTCATAGCTCTTCCTTCTTTCGCGTGGCCCCTGGACTGGCATCCGTCATCGGATGACAACACACAGGGCGCCTCGTTTGGGTTGGTACGCCATCAACTACCCACTGCTGCGGTAGCGCAATAGCCGGTTGCTGACTATGCCGGGTTCGGCAGCGGGTTCGGGTTATCCTTGGACTTGCCAAGGAAGGGCGCATTCTAGGTGGACTCTTATATCAAGTCAAGCATATGATATCGATTTCTTATTTGCAAAAACAATTTGAGTTTGAGGCGGCAAGCTTCTAGACTCGATGCACCCGGCGCGAGTCGGGCGACCAGTCGGCAGTAGCCAGTCCTCTACCGAGAAGTAGCAGCGATAAAGCGATCCCGACAACCTGTGGTGGCAATCTCTTGCTGCCCAGCGCTTCGGGACTTTACCCTCCCATTGCGCGAGCCCTGACGGCATGGACTTTAAGTCAGCTGTCAAGCCCGGCGTTTGGCTTTATGCCAACAGTCCGGGCTTTCTTTTTGTGCGGAGCAGGAGAATTGCGGCGAAAATAGCGCCTTAACCCGGACTGCCCATCGGTCCGGTTCTTCTTCCTTGTTCCAGCCCTCCATGTTCTCTTTTTCTGCCAAACAAAGTGCTCAGCCAAGCCCCGAAATGACACCGAGCCCAAGCAAAACGCATGAGCCGCATCCCCTTGACTTGATGACCGGCGGGGCGTTTTCGGCATCCACGTCGAGCGAGCGCACGGCGCGGATCAGGGATTGGCTGAGTCAAACCCCCGACGCCGAGCAAATGCAGGCCGTGTTCAAGGAGCTCAGCGCCAAAGACAAGGGGGCCGCCCGCTTGTTGCGCGAAAAACTCGACGAAATCAAGCGCAGCAAGGGGCAGGAACTGATTGCCAGGGAGTGGGCCGACAAAGCGCACGCTCTGTTGGCCTTGTCCAAGCTCAACATCGCGGATGCCATGGCCTGGCAGCGCGACGCCGCCAAAGCGGGCGCGCCGCTCAGCAAGGAGCCACTGAGTTTGCTCAAGGGTGCGCTGAGTGAGCGTGTCAAGGTGATCGAGGACTTGCAGCACCGCGTTCAGGTCCAGCGCGAGGCGGCGGTCTTGCTGGCACAGCGCATCGAGGTCTTGTCCACCAAGTCGTGGTGCGATGCGCAGGCGCTGCTGGACGCCCTGCGACTCGATGTTGAGCATTGGCAGGCGCAGGCGGCGGGATTGCTGAGCGACGCCAACTGGCCGAGTGTCGATGTCAAATTTCCACCTTTGCTGGATGCATCGCAAGGCCAGTTGTTGGTGGTTTGGGCGGCCTTTCGGGATGCGCTGGCGCAGGCCGTGCAAGCCGCCGCCGACGCCAGCGCCGCGCTGCCACCGGTGCCTGTCTGGGCCGAAGAGTTGCGCCTCGCCAGAGGGGTTTCGAGCGAGCCTGCGGCGAGACCAAAACGGCCGGTTGTCGATCCGGAGCTCAAAGCCCAGGCGCAGACTTCCATTCGTGAAGCGCTGACGACGTTGGAGCAGGAGATTTCGCAAGGGCACGGCAAAGCCAGCACCGGCGCTGCCAGTGCGCTGCGCCAGGCCCTGAAAGAGTTTGGCTGGAGCGTTGATGACAAACTGGACAATCGGGCCCACGCCGCACTGGCTGCAGCGGGCGAGTTGGAGAGTTGGCAGCGCTGGCGAGCGGACCAGCTGCGCGAGGAGTTGGTGCAAAAGGCTCAATCGCTGCTGAACCGGCCCGAGGGGCAGGCGATTGGTGGACGCAAGATGCAAGAGAGTCTGCGCAGCCTGCGTGAGCAGTGGAAGCTGACAGACCAGGGTGGCGTGCCAAACCACGGACTGTGGAAGCGTTTTGACGAGGCTTGCAACGAAGCTCACAAGGTCGTCGAAGTCTGGCTCGAAAAAGTCAAGACCGAGGCCTCCGAGCATCGGCAACAGCGGCTCGCGCTGATCGAGGAGCTCAATGCCTGGGCCGAAAACAATCGCAGCGCGCTGGACGATGACTGGAAGGGATTCAGTCGTATCCTGCACCAGTTTGGCGATCGCTGGCGCGATGCCGGTCACGTCGGCGAGAAGGTGTTTGCCGAACTGCAGCCGCTCTGGAAGGCGGCTATAGACGCTGCGAGTGCGCCCCTGGAGTTGCTGCAAAAGGACAGTATGGCCATGCGCCACGCGCTGATTGACGAGGCCAAGCTCTTGGGCGCCATGCCCGAGCTGCGCGTCGACGCGGTCAAGGACCTGCAGCGGCGTTGGCAGGCCGAGGCGCACCGGGTTCCGATTGATCGGCGCCAGGAGCAAAGGTTATGGGACGCATTTCGCAAGCCGATTGACGATGCCTTCAATCGCAAGACTTTGGAGCGCGAGAAGGCTGATGCAGCCCTGGGTGAGCGTGACCGCACCGTTCTCGAAGCAGCGAAGACACTTGAGGCAGCCAATCAAGCCGGCGATGCGCAGGCCATTCGCGGCGCCATGCAGGCGCTTGAGGCTGCGCTGCGTGGACAGGCCCAGGCCCAACTGGTGGCGCTACAGGCGGCGACGGTTGAAGTCGACAGCGCCGCAGCCGCCAATGCGTCGGCCGGTGGCGAAGCCGGTTTGACGTTGAAGGCAGACCAGAGCGAGGCAGATGAAGCCGATTTGCAGGCTGTGCCAGCGGCCGGACCGGCGCAGCCGACCATGATCGCGCCCAAGCCCGTGCGGGCGGTGCGCGGCGATGATCGCCCAGGCATGAAGAAGGCCGAAGCCGCAGCTCCCGCGCGTGGTGCCAAGTTTGGTGAGCGCAAAGATGGCGCCAGAGAAGGCAACCGGGACAAACCGCGTGCCCCGCGAGAGGACGGTTTTGGCGCTCGCCCGGACGACCGCTTTGCACGTCGTCCGGGGCGCGACAGTGCGGCCGCACCTGCCGCTCGGTGGCCCGATGCGCCGCGTTTGGGTGACAGCGCCTTCAGGGCGCAGCGTGACGCGGTAGAACACGCACAGCTTGCGTTGCGCAAATTGGCAGCGCAGGCCCATGGTGAGGCGCTGACGCAGGTTCTGACGGCTTGGGAACTGCGCGATGCTTCGCGTCTGCCCTCGGTCCAGGAGTTCGGTAACCGGGTCACGTCCGTGATCCGTAGTGCCTGGGCAAAGTCGTTGTCCCAAGCGCCGGCGGGTGAAGCTGGTGTGGCGCTGTTGCGTCTGGAAATGGCATCCGAGTTGCCGACGCCAGCGGAGCATTTGAACGCGCGCCGTGCGCTGCAACTTCAGTTGTTGACACGGCGACATGATCCGGCGCCGGTGTTAACCTGGGCGCAGGATGCTGCCCTGGTTTTGGCGAGTGCGCATGAAGCCAACCAGGCGCGTCGGTTTCAAAACGCGCTCAAGGCCCTGCTCCGGTCAGGCTAGGCCGGATTGGGTTATGCTTGAACTTGACACCCAATGACATGGGTAAGGAAGGTCTTTCTGTGGATTCTGTCGAGGACATGCTCAAGCGCCTGGAGCAGCTGAACGACATCGGCGCCGCGTTGTCCAGAGAGCGTGACATCACGCGCCTGCTGGAACATATTCTGCTGGCGGCCAAGGCCATCACCAATGCCGATGGCGGTACCCTCTACCGCATGCGCGAAGATGGTCAGAGTCTGCGTTTCGAGATGCTGCGCACCGATTCGCTGGGTATTGCCATGGGGGGCACATCCGGCAGCGCCATCAGCTTCCCTGATTTGCCCTTGTCTGTGGAAGGTGGCGGTCCGAACGATTCGCTGGTGGCAGCCTACGCGGCGATTCACTTGCAGACGGTCAATGTGGTCGATGCCTACACCGAGCCGACTTTCGATTTTTCCGGAACGCGCCGGTTTGACGAGCGCACCGGCTACCGGTCGCAGTCGATGCTGGCGGTTCCGATGAAGGATCACGAGGGCACGGTGATTGGTGTGTTGCAGCTCATCAATGCGCGTGACCCAGGTTCTGACGAGGTGGTTTCGTTCTCGTCAGCCGATCAAAGTCTGGTGGAGTCGCTGGCGTCGCAGGCCGCCATCGCATTGAGCAACCGCTTGTTGCTGACCCAGCTCGAGGAGTTGTTCGAGTCTTTCATTAAT
>CAYHDD010000076.1:0-9160 GCA_964355195.1 uncultured Rhodoferax sp.
AAACACGCTCCGACGTGCGTAACGTCGGGCTAAAGAACGGCGAGGCAGCGCGTGCAGTGTTGGTGGCACACCGCATTCCCGTGATTTCTGAAAGCCTGTTTGGCGTCGGGCACCGACAGATTATTTTCGACATCAGCAGCGGCGACGTCTGGTCGCGCCAGATCAAGCCGAAACACCCCAGGCTGCAACAACCGGAGAAATTGACATGAGCCGAATCAAAGTCATGGTAGTAGACGATTCCGCAGTGGTCCGTGAGGTGGTCGGCGGCCTGCTCAGCGCCGATCCGGGCATACAAGTCATCGCCACAGCAGCCGACCCCTTGCTGGCCATGGTACGCATGAAGGCCCAGTGGCCGGATGTGATTGTTCTGGATATCGAGATGCCGCGCATGGATGGCATCACCTTTTTGAAGAAGATCATGCATGAGCGACCAACGCCCGTGGTGATCTGTTCCACGCTGGCCGAAGCCGGCACGAAGACCTCCATCGAGGCACTTGCTGCGGGAGCGGTGGCGATCATCACCAAACCCAAGCTTGGGCTCAAACAGTTTCTCAATGACAGCTCGAACGACCTGGTTCTGGCGGTCAAGACGGCGGCTGGCGCCAATGTGAAGAAGCTCATGGTGGTAGAAAAGCAGAATGCCGACGTGATGCTGTCTGCTGCGCCGAGTCATGGCGCGATGACCCTGACCACCGAGCGCGTTGTGGCTCTGGGCACGTCGACCGGCGGCACCCAAGCGCTGGAGGTGGTGCTGCGGGTCTTGCCACGGGTCTGCCCGGGCATCGTCATCGTCCAGCACATGCCGGAAAAGTTCACAGCCGAATTTGCCCGGCGTCTTGACGGACTGTGCCAGATCAGCGTGAAGGAAGCACAGCACAACGACCGCGTGGTTCAGGGCCAGGCGCTGATTGCGCCCGGCGGCAAGCACATGATGATGCGACGCAACGGCGCCCAGTATTTTGTTGATGTGGTCGATGGACCACTGGTGAATCGGCATCGGCCCTCGGTCGACGTGCTGTTTCGTTCGGTGGCCAAGACTGCAGGCGCCAATGCGCTGGGTGTCATCATGACCGGTATGGGCGACGACGGTGCCGCCGGTTTGCTGGAAATGCACAATGCCGGTGCCCGCACCCTGGCGCAGGATGAAGACAGCTGTGTGGTTTTCGGTATGCCAAAAGAAGCGATCAAGCGCGGTGGTGTTGAAAGGACCGTGCCTCTGACCTTGATCGGACGCGAGATCATGCAGCAGATGTAAGGTAACGGGTTACGTGCACTGGCAAATGGCGCAGGGTCAAGCGGATGCACTCTACAAGCGAGACGCAATATGCCAAGTTTCCAAGCTCCGAAATGGGCAGCTGATTGGCCTCTCTTAACCCTCTGTTGTTCCTTCAGCCAATGCTAGGATGATCTCTCATGGAAGTGCATTGCTGACAACGCATTGATCAATGGTGAAGCACAAATTGTGGACCCCCTAGTACACGACCTTCGGCGCCATCGTTGGCTTGTAGGCGCCATCCTGCTGATGGTGGCTGCCTTGTTCTGGGCCGCCCACCTGGAGGCAACGCGCCTTGCGAGCGCACGCATGGACGTGTTTCGCAGCGATGTGCAAGACAAGGCAACACTGGCCCAAACCATCGTCAAGAGCCGCCTGAAGGCCTATGACGCCGCGCTGCTGGAACTACGCAACATCTATGCAAATGAGCCGGCACAGTTCGAAAAGCGACTCCAGGCGATGCGCCAGGGTACGCTCGCCGACGGCGAAGCTTTGATCGTTGTGGTGGATCGCGACGGCCAACTCGCCTTTACCGACTCACAAAATCCAAATCCGCAGCTCGACCAGCGCAAGCGGGCCGCATTCAGATACTTTGCCGACGGCGGCATGGACCGCCTCTATATTGATGAGCCGGTCTTTGGCAGTGTCACGCGGCGTCACGCCCTGCCCCTGGCCCGGCCGATCTACGACCGCCAAGGCAGGTTTCAGGGCGTGCTGGCACTTTCCGTGAAACAGGATTCGCTGGCAAGTTTTGACTCAAGTCTCCAGTTTTCGAGCGTGACCACGGTGAGTGTGGTCACCGAGACCGGCGCCGTGGTGAGTCGATCCAGCGACTTCGACAAGGTGCAGGGAACAAGGATTACTTCCCAAAGGTTGGCCAAGTTGCTGCAAGGCGACGCGGGCGTGTTTTCGGACCAATCGAGCGTCGGTTCGGGCGAGCGCATCATTGCCTTTCGCCACCTCGAAGGGATTCCTCTCATTGTCTACGCGTCGGACTCGCCCAACGAGGTGCTTGCCGTCGCAAGCCAGCAGCGCATTTTGCTGATGTCAGGCGCCGGTCTTGTCTCTGTTCTTGTCCTGCTGTTGGGGGCCGCCTATCTGAGGCACGAGAAGAGCACGCAAAAGTACATTGATGCACAACAAGCGCATTTAAGTCAGCGCGAGCATGGCTACTACACGATGTTCGAAAGTGCACCCGAGGGAATCTGGGTGGTCGGACCGGACCGACGAACCACGCAAGTGAACCAAAAGATGTGCGAGCTTCTTGGTTACATGCCCGAAGAACTGCTCGGACTCGATCCGGTCGAACTTGCCGACGAGGAAAATGGCAAGATTTTCGAGGCCAATAGACGCTTGGTCCCCAGCAGCACAACACGCGTTTACGAGGTAGCGCTGCGCCACCGGGACGGCCACAACATACCGACCGAGTTTAGAGCTACCAACCTGTTCAACGATGATGGGGCAGTCCTGGGCGTGATGGCCTTCGTGACCGACCTGACCGAGCGCAAGCAGCATCAGATGGAGCAGCTCCTTCTGACCAGCCGAGCAGCGGCTCTGCTGAATTTGCATGCGGCTTCGGAAAAGCAGGATGAGCGTGCGGTGCTGCAGTTTGCCCTGGATACGGTCGAGCAATTGACAGGCAGCCAGATCGCCTTTGCCCATTTCGTCGCTGACAACCAGCAAGACCTTGAACAGAGCAGCTGGTCGAAAGCCACCGCTGAGCATGACGCCACCGCTCACGCCAACCTGTGGGCCGATGCGCTGCGCCAACGCACGCCGATGCTGGTCAACGACTGCGCCGAATCAGGCCGCTTGCTCTGCGTGCCGGTGGTCGACTCGGGCCTGGTCCGAATGTTGGTGGGTGCGGCTGGCAAGCCGCAACCCTACACGCCGTTCGATCTGGAAACGACGCGTCTCGTCGCCGAGACAGTCTGGCGCATCATTGCCCAGCAGCGCGCCGATGCTGCTCTGCGCACGAGCGAGGCAACGCTCATGGAGGCGCAATACGTTGCCGGTATGGGTAGCTATGTGCTCGATGTTGCCACCGGTCGTTGGGAGAGTTCACAAGCCCTTGACAGCCTGTTCGGTATCGACAAGGAGTACGAACGCTCTGTGCTTGGCTGGGAAGATCTGATCCATCGTGAAGACCGGGACATGATGGACGCGTACTTTAGAGACGAAGTTGTAGGTGAACGTGTCGCCTTCAACAAGGAGTACCGCATTACCCGTTACGACGACGCCACGGAGCGCTGGGTGCGAGGCTTGGGGAAACTCGAATTCGACGAGCGGGGACTTCCGTGCAAAATGCGCGGCACGATTCAGGACATCACGGAGGTCAAGCAGGCAGAAGACGCGATGCGCAGAACTGAAGAACGCTACCGCACGGTCTTTCTGACAAGTCCTGACGGCATCATCGTCAATCGCCTGGCCGATGGGCTTTACCTGGATTTCAACGACGGCTTCTTGCGCCTGGTCGGACTGACTCGGACGGACGTCCTTGGCAAGACCTTGAGAGACATCAACATCTGGAGTCACAGGGATGGCCAACGACGGTTGATGCAGGCGCTGCAGGGTGACGACTATTTTGAAAATCTGGAAATCAATTTCAACGCGGCCAACGGCAAGGCCATTACTGCACTGATGTCCGCGCACGTGACGGCGCTTGACGGCGTGCCATGCCTCTTGTCCGTAATTCGCGACATCACAGAACGTAAAAAGGTTGAAGAAGAACTCAAACGGGTAGCCCATTTCGATGCCCTGACCAATCTGCCCAATCGGGTCTTGCTCGCAGATCGGCTGCAACAGGCAATGCTTCAGTGTCAGCGCCGCGGGCAGCGTGTGGCGGTGGTGTTTCTAGACCTGGATGGCTTCAAGAGCGTCAACGACCATCATGGGCACGAAGTCGGAGACCAGTTGCTGATTGGTTTGGCCGCCAGCATGAAGCAGGCGCTGCGCGAAGGAGACACTTTGGCGCGCCTGGGTGGCGATGAGTTTGTAGCGGTGCTGCCAGACCTGGCCGACATCGATGCCTGCTCACCCATGTTGACCCGGCTGCTTGCTGCCGCCTCGCAGCCGGTTCAAGCGGGCGAGCTGGTGGTACAGGTGTCAGCCAGTGTCGGTGTCACCTTTTACCCGCAGGCACAAGACATGGATGCCGATCAAGTTCTGCGCCAGGCCGATCACGCCATGTACCAGGCCAAGCTGTCCGGCAAGAGTTGCTTTCATGTCTTTGACGCCGACGAGGACAGAAGCGTTCGCGGGCATCATGAAAGCCTGACCCGCATTCGTCAGGCCTTGGATGAACATGAATTCATCCTGTATTACCAGCCCAAGGTGCACATGCGCACCGGCCAGATCGTCGGAGTCGAGGCGCTGATTCGCTGGCAACATCCCGAACTTGGCCTGCTGGCCCCGGCTGATTTTCTGCCAGATATTGAAGATCACTTGATGGCCGTTGCCGTTGGCGAGTGGGTGATCGACGCTGCGCTGACGCAGTTGGAGCTTTGGAGCGCTGCCGGGATCCACACCTTGGTCAGCGTCAACGTTGGTGCACGCCAGTTGCAGCAGCACGATTTTGTTGATCGCCTGCGCGGCGTCCTGATGGCGCATCCGCGCGTGAGTCCGGCTCAGTTGGAAATTGAGATTCTGGAAACCAGCGCACTCGAAGACGTGGCCCAGGTATCGCGGGTCATTGAAAACTGTGCTGAGCTTGGGGTGACTTTTGCACTTGACGATTTTGGCACCGGCTATTCTTCGCTGAGTTACCTCAAGCGCTTGCAGGTGAGACAGCTCAAGATCGACAAGAGCTTTGTTTGCGACCTGTTCGGCGACCCGGATGATCTGGCCATTCTGGAGGGGGTGATCAGTATGGCGTCGGCTTTCAAGCGTGAGGTCATCGCAGAAGGCGTCGAAACTGTCGCTCACGGCACCTTGTTGTTGCGTTTGGGTTGCGAATTGGCGCAGGGCTTCGGCATTGCTGCGCCAATGCCCGGTGCGGACTTGCCGGCGTGGATGGCAGCCTGGCGACCGGACCCAGCGTGGCTCGATGAACGGGACCCGCTTGCCCGAATCGTGAAAGTTCAAAAGAGGGCAATGACAGGCGCACTTCGGCGATTCGAACACGAAACCAGCCCACCATAATTCAGCCATGATATCGACGCCCAGACTGCTCGATCAACTGGTGAACCTGACTGCCATCAGAGACCTTGAACTTCTTGAGGTCAGCCTTCTGAAGACACTCAGAACCACACTGATTCCACGCAGTTTGAGTCTGCTGCGGCTCAATACCAAAGGGAAACCGGTCGTCGCCATGGTCGACGATGGGGAGCGCTGTTCGATCGAATACGACGACCTGAAGTTGTCGGAGGAATTTATGCTTGCCGACGACTACCTCATGAGCTCGGCAGCGACGCATTGTTCAACCCCGCTTGTCGATGGCTTGCTCCATGTATTCAACCTGATGAGCACGCCAACCGGGCGCAGCTACCTGCAGATTTCAACCGACACGCCGCTGTCGGAACCGGACCTGACCCTGATGACGGGTGTTCTTCAGATCTATCGCAACTTCTTCAATCTGATGCAACTGGCTCAAACAGACCAATTGACGGGACTCGCGAATCGAAAAACCTTTGAGAAGTGCGTAGCGAAGATCCATGAATTGGTTCCGGAGGATCAGGAAGCCCATAGCACTGAACGACGAGGCCTGCAGCCGCTGAATTATTGGCTGGTGATGGTCGATATTGACCACTTCAAGTCAGTCAATGACCGTTTTGGACACCTGTTTGGCGACGAGGTTCTGGTGTCATTGTCACAACTCATGAAAGAGTCGTTTCGCGAGGATGACATGATTTTTCGCTTCGGTGGTGAAGAGTTCGTGATCATCGTTCGCTGTTCGGATCAGGATTCCTGCCGGGCGACTCTGGAACGATTCCGGGCTGAGGTCGAAAGTCGGACGATTCCTCAGGTCGGTGCGGTCACGATCAGCCTTGGCGTTACACGGATGGTGCGCGAAACATTCACCGCAACGCTGGTCGACTACGCCGATCAAGCGCTCTACCACAGCAAGCGCAATGGACGCAATCAAGTAACTTTTTTTGAAGAACTATTGACACAGGGTCTGGTCGCTGTAGAAGAGTTCAAGTCTCAAGAGATTACCTATTTCTGACATCGGCCCGAACATTCAACGAACTTCAAACCTTGGTGACAAACCCATGAATGAAACAATGCGCGACATTGACGAGCGGACCAACCTGGCCGGCAACAGCATGTTCGAGATGCTGTTGTTTCGTTTGGGCGAGGCGCCTGGCACCGGTCAACATGAGCTGTTTGGCATCAATGTCTTCAAGGTGCGCGAAATATTGGTGATGCCGGAGATTACCGCCATTGCCAACGCGTCGCCCGACGTCATGGGCGTGGCCAATATCAGGGGACAAATCATCACGGTGGTGAATCTGCCAAGGATCATGGGCTGCACTCTCGACAAGGAACCCGGCCTTTTGTTGGTGACTGAGTTTTCACGCACGGCCCAGGGCTTTGCAGTGGAAGAGGTCAATGAGATCGTGCGACTGGAATGGAAACAGGTGCTGTCGGCAGAGGGAACAGGAGGCAGGCTGGTCACCAGCATCGCCAAACTTGATGGTGACGTGCCCAATACGCGTCTGGTGCAGGTTCTCGACGTCGAGCAGATCCTGCGCGATGTGTTTGTTCACGAAGTCCGCGAAGATCAGCATGCCGAAATCGGCTCCAAGGTTCTTTTGCCACCGGGCACGGTCATTCTTGCTGCCGACGACTCGGCAGTGGCAAGATTGATGATTGAGGAGGGGCTAAAGGCCATGAATGTGAGCTACATCATGACCAGGACCGGCCAGGAGGCCTGGGACCGCCTGCAGCTCATTGCAAACCAGGCCGCCACCGAAGGAAAATCGGTCAAAGACAAAGTTGCCATGGTCCTGACGGACCTGGAAATGCCTGAGATGGACGGCTTTACGCTCACCCGCAACATCAAGCAAGACCCACGTTTCAGGGGCATTCCCGTGATCATTCACTCTTCGCTGACCGGCACCACCAATGAAGAACATGTGAAGAGAGTCGGAGCGGATGCTTACGTCGCAAAGTTCGTGGCAGTAGAACTTGCCAGCGCGATTCAAAAAGTGTTGGCGCGCCAGAGCGAGTGATTGGCGGCCCTGCTTCGAGCATGGCGCAGTCCGATGCCGCGGGTGGACTCGCCTGCTTTGTAGTGTGTCGCTGACCGCGCTGGCGGCACGGACGGTGGGCACCTTGCGGCAATCGCAGCCGGGGACGTGCAAGCGACGCCGGAACACCGGATTCATTAATGATTCTCGGAATCATGCCGATAACTACTTATCGAGCACCGAGGACCATTGCAATGAGTATCGAAAGTTCGCCCATCGGAATTGCCAGCCAGCAGGCAAGTTCGCGCTATTTCGCCATCGAAGAGACTTTGCACGCATCGGTCGGCACGCCACCCCCAAACTCAAAAGCGCAAATCCATGAAAGCCGATCCGACTTTCAATTGACCGTAGCGACGATCTCGGAAGCGGCGCGCCGGGCTTCTGCCGTCGCCCAGGCAGGCAGCGGCAAAGACGCATTGAGCACGGCGGCGCATCGCGGGGCCAGCACTCTTTACCTCGGAAATATCGCCAGCTTCTGGGACCCGGCAGGTGCCCGCAATGCACTACAGGCGACCGCACGTTCGATCGGCACCTACCTGCGTCAGGACGGCAGTGCGGGGAGCCTTCAGCAGATCGACATCGCTGTTTGAAAAGCGTATTTCAGGCTATTTCTGTCTCATGCATGCAGCAGCGTGCGTTCGCCGTCAGCGTGCCGCAGGCGCTGCGCCAGCGTCCGTGAAATGGCTGTAATCAGCAGCAGTGCAAGCTTTTTGTGGTCTTCGGCAAGTTGTTTGAATTGGTCGAGTGACAGCACAAACAGTTCTATGTCCGTGTGGGCAATGGCGTTGTCGCTGCGGGCGTGTTGATCGAGAAAAGCCAGCCCACCAAAAAAATCGCCCCGCCCACAGGTTGCAATGTGATGCAACTGCCGGCTGCCACCAATTGGCGCCATGATGCGCACCGCACCACGACGGATCAGGTACAGCTCCTGTTCGTGATCACCGATCGAATAGACCAGCTGTCCGGCCTTGACGACGCGCTGCTGCATGCGTGCCTCCAGGTCGGCGATGGTGGCATCCTTGTGGCCCTGGAACAAATCCATTTCCTGCAGGTTCAGTGCAAGCTCGTCAAGGGTGCTTGGCCCGGTGTCGCCGACCAGCTTGTCCTCGACCCACTCGATGGCGGCCTCGATGGTCTTGAAGACCCGCACGCTGGTGCTGGCGTCGATCAGTCCGGTCTGCCTGAAGAACTCAAGCAGATTGCGGCCGTTGGGTAATTGTTCGCGCACGTTGCTTAGCAGCAATGGCACCTCGCGGTCTCGCAGCATGTCGCGCACAAGGTTGAGCATGTGTGCGGCAGTGATGTCCACCGACTGCACGCGTCGCATATCCAGAATGATGTAGTCTCGGGTCTTGATCTCGGGCTCAAGAACCGAGTACAGCTCGTACGTCGTACCGAAGAAGAGACTGCCCTGGAGCTCAAAAATCACAGCCTTGTCGCCTTGCTGGGCGATCAGGCGCATCTCTGCCTGCGGGCGATACCAGGTGGAAGATCGCTGGCTGACGAAGGTTTTGTGACGGACCACCGAACCACCCACCTGCTCTCGCACAAAAAGCAGGATTGACATCGCCACGCCGACCGCAGAGGCAGCGATCAGCCCGACCGTCAGCGCGAAGCCGATCACCACCGCCACCACCGCAAAGTCGAACACCATGGCGCGTGACTCCAGGAAAGACAGCGGCTTGGTGTCGATCAT
>CAYHDD010000077.1:0-9157 GCA_964355195.1 uncultured Rhodoferax sp.
CGAGTTGGTCAAGATCGGCACCGATTACATCAATGCCGGGGGCAGCATGGGTCGGGTCGTCGATGCGCTGATCAAGAACGACAACTTCAAGGCCGCTCTGCTCAATGCCGATGGTTCCATGACCCTGACGCAGAGCAGCAACTGGGCTGACAGCGGCTGGTCGTCTGACACGGGCAATGACACGCTGCTGGGCGGTGCCGGCAACGACACCCTGATCGGCGGACACGGCAATGATGTGCTTGACGGTGGTGAGGGAACCGACACCGCAATCTGGTTTGGTATGGCAGCCAACTTTGAAGTGAAGATCGTCGGCAGTGGCGCAGCCAGGGATGTGGCGCTGGTTGACACCTCAAGCGGCGAAGTTGACATCATCCGCAGCATCGAGCAGTTGCAGATTGGCGGCGTCAACTTTGATGCAGTCAAGCTGCAGTCACTGGCCAACGTGGAAGCCTGGCTGGACACGCATGCCGACCATCATCTGCAAGCGGTGCTGGTGGGCTTGGCGGGGTAGGTTCGCACCTGACCCGGCCCTGCGCGGCCAGGGTCTCTCCCCACATGGCTTGGCGGGCATTGAGTTGCCCGTGTTAGCGTAACGATGCTGGCTTGCCGCCAGCCAGGCTTGCCTTGGACGCCGTGAGAAATAGAGGCAACGCACACTACGGCGCAACACGACGATAGCCCGCGTTGGCAACAGGCCGAAACTGAATGCCAGGCACTGCCTCGTGTTCGTGAAATGCGAAAATCGACCTAAATGCAGTATCCCTTTTGATGTGCAAAGAAGCAAAACTCCGCTTGGCGCGACTGTCGCTGCTTTTGTATGTGGTGGCCACACTTGGACTCACGGCCTTTGTTGTGCCCGCCACCCAGAGCAACCGCAATGGCGCGCAAGACGTGTTGCGGGAGTCGGTTTTCAGCCCCTACCTGGATGTGAATTTGGCCGTTCACTCGGTTGGCATGGAGCGCCTCGTCTTTTTTGACGCTGCAACGCGGGCCTTGATGGGTATGCCCGCAACCCCGCTGCCACCGTACCTGGGGGCGCTCACGCTGGCCTTTGCCAGTGGCGAATGCGGCAGCGAGCACTGGGGGGGACTTGCCGCCCAAAAGATGGTGGATGCCAACCTGCATGCCCTCAAGCAGGCGGACGTTGGCTACATCATTTCCACCGGCGGGGCGGACGGTGTTTTTAGCTGCGGCAGCGAGTCGGGCATGAAGCGGTTCATCGCCCGCTACGACACCAGCCATTTGCTGGGGTTTGATTTCAATATTGAGCGCGACCAGCCAGAGCGGCTCCTTGAAGAACTCGTGGTGCAGGTTCGCGCCGCCATGCAGCGCCATCCGAACCTTCGTTTCAGCTTCACGCTGGCGGCCATTGGCGCCGCCCAGGAGGACCAGCCCAGTCTGAATCCGCATGGCCAGTCGGTGATGAAAATCATCCAGCGCGCTGGGCTGGAAAACTATTTTGTCAACCTGATGGTCATGAACTACGGCTCCGCGTTGCCGGGTAACTGCGTTGTCGACGAAGGCGCCTGCGACATGGGAGCTTCTGCCATTCAGGCGGTGCGCAACTTCAGCAGGCAGTACAACGTGCCCCTGGAGCGCATCGAGGTCACCCCCATGATTGGCGTGAACGATGTGCAAAGCAACGTCTTTACGCTGCGCGATGCGCAGGAGCTGTCAAGGTTTGCCCGAACCAGCCGCCTGGGAGGACTGCATTTTTGGTCGCTCAACCGAGACGCTCCGTGCGACGAGCAGTCTCAGGAGGCATCGTCTTCCTGCAGCAGTCTGAAGGGTCTGCGCCTGCTCGATTTCACCAATGCCTTTGCGCTGGATTTGTAGTTCTTGGCCATAAGGATAAATCGGTAGAATGCGCGGGATTTGGACAAAGCTGTGGGCGATTCGACCCTAGAATTTGTCTCTTCCAACAGTCCTTGCCGCCATCACGGCGTACTCCCATGACTCTGACCAGCCTGATCGCACGCTACGTGCGCCAGAACTGGCGCCCCTATTTGCTTGCGGCGCTGATGTTGGCGTCGGTGAGTGCGCTCACGGTCCTCATTCCCCGCCAGGTGGGCCGTGTTGTCGACGGCCTGGCCGCTGGGCGGCTGGACAACGCTGCGCTGATGGAGCAGTTGGGCTGGCTGGTGCTGGCGGGCGCGCTGATCTACTTTCTGCGCGTAGCCTGGCGCCTGCAGCTGTTTGCGGCCAGTTACCGTCTCGGGGCTGAGCTGCGCACACGCCTTTACGCACGCCTGTGCCTGCAAGGCCCGCACTTCTTTCACGAGCGCGGCACGGGCGACCTGATGGCCCTGGCCACGAACGACATCGATGCAGTAGAAATGGCCTCGGGCGAGGCGATGCTGGCCGGGTTTGACGGCACGCTGACCCTGATCATGGTGGTGGCTATGATGACGCTCGGCATTGACTGGCGTCTGGCGCTGGCGGCCTTGCTGCCGTTTCCCTTCATGGCGTTCGCATTCTGGCGCATCTCCTCGCACATTCACCAGGCTTCCAAAGATTCGCTGGAGCGCTTTGGCAAGCTCAACGACCATGTGCAGGAGACGCTGACGGGTGTGCGCACCCTGCGCGCCCTGGGCCTGGAGGCGCGCAGTGCCACCCGCTTTGCCGAGCTGGCCGAAGACGCGGCAAGTGCCAGCCTGCGGGCGCAGCGTTGGGAGGCAGCGTTCGAGCCTGCGGTGGGTATTGCGCTGGTGAGTGCCACGGTGCTCACGCTGGGGCTTGGCGGCACGCTGGTCTGGCAGGGGACGTTGACGCTCGGCGCGCTGACGGCGTTCAGCATGTACCTGGGCCAGTTGATTTGGCCCATGTTTGCCGCCGGCTGGGTACTGTCATTGATGGAGCGCGGACGTGCTGCCTGGGGGCGCCTGCAGCCTACGCTCGATACGCCCCTGTCGATCGACAACCATGGAACACAGACCCGCATGCCGGCCGGGGCTTTGGAGTTCAAGGGCGTCTCATTTTCGTACCCGGGTCATCAGGCGCTGGCTTTGTCGGGCATCGATCTGCGTGTGATGGCCGGTCACACGCTGGGGGTGGTGGGGGCCACGGGTTCTGGAAAGTCCAGTCTGCTGCGTCTGATTTTGCGTCAGTATGCCGCCAACGAGGGCACGATCGGCTGGGGCGGAGTTGCGCTGGCCGACTACACCTTGGACACCTTGCACCAGGCCATCAGCTGGGTGCCGCAAGAGGCCTTTCTGTTTTCGGCGTCGATTGCCCAAAACATTGGGCTGACGAGGGCCAGTGCGACCCGCGCCGAGATCGAAAACGCGGCCCGCCTGGCCTGCATCGACGAAGACATCGCA
The DNA here is from genome assembly GCA_964355195.1 of uncultured Rhodoferax sp. Lineage (GTDB taxonomy): Bacteria > Pseudomonadota > Gammaproteobacteria > Burkholderiales > Burkholderiaceae_C > Rhodoferax. Next base: position 3,321 of record CAYHDD010000077.1, read on the forward strand.
CGCATGGCGCAGGGCTATGACACACCGGTCGGCGAGAAGGGGGTGTCGCTTTCTGGCGGGCAGCGCCAGCGCGTGGCGATTGCGCGTGCGCTGCTGGCAGATGCATCTTTGCTGCTTCTGGACGACGCCTTGTCGGCGGTCGACACCCAGACCGAGACCAGCATCCTGCAACACCTGCAGGAACTGCGCAAAGCTAACCGGAACAAGACCACGGTCATCGTCAGCCACCGCTTGAGCGCCGTGATGGATGCCGAGCACATTCTGGTGCTCAAGGACGCTCGCATCCATGAGCAGGGCGACCATGCCAGCCTGATTGCGCTGGGTGGCTGGTACGCCGCCCAGTGGCGCTACCAACAACTGCAAGCGAGCCTGGATGCAGACTGAAACCACACCGCAGCGGCGCAACACACGCCAGGCCATCGCCCTGTTGCTGCACGCTGCACGCTCGGAGCAGCACCATGTCGGCAAGGGCTGTGGCTGGCTGATTGTGGCGGCGCTGCTCGAAGCAGCCGGGCCCTTGCTGGGCAAGTATTTCATTGACCACACGTTGGTGCCACGTCGTTTTGACCTGCTGGAGGTGTGCTCTGTGCTGGGCGGCATTCTGTTGGTGGGTGCCGTCGCGAGCGTCATCCGCTACACGCAATTGACGCGCCTGGCCGGTGTCGCCATGCGATCAGTGCGGCGTTTGCGTGAAGAAGTCTACGGCCATGTGCTGCGCCTGCCGATGGCCTTTTTTGACAAGGCCATCACCGGGCAACTGGTGAGCCGCGTGACCAATGACACCGAGCAGGTAAAGAACCTTTATGTGCAGGTGCTTTTTGTGATGCTCGACAGCAGTATCGTGGTGCTGGGGGCGTTTGCCGCCATGGCGTGGCTGGACTGGCGCTTGATGCTGATTGTGTTCACTCTGGTGCCTGCGGTGGTGGTCATCGTCTGGTTTTACCAGCGCTGGAGCGCACCCGCCGTGTCACGCGCGCGGGAGAAACGCAGTGACATCAATGCCCAGATGTCGGAGTCCATTGCCGGTATGCCGGTGCTGCAGGCAAGCAACGCACAAACGCGCTTTCGCCAGAAGTTTGATGCCACAAATCAGCAGCATCTGGACGCGCGGATGGCCGAGATGCGTGTCAATGCCTGGTTGCTGCGCCCGATGCTGGACTTCATCAATGTGTTGCTGCTTGCCGCCGTGATTTACCACTTTGGTCAAAGCGCAATCAACGCTTTGCAGATTGGCGTGCTGTATGCCTTTGTCAGCTACCTGGGCCGGGTGGTGGACCCGCTGATCCAGATTACGCTGCAATTCGGACAATTGCAGCAGGCCATTGTGGCAGCGGCACGGGTCGAAACGCTGCTGCACGAAGAGCGCCCGCTGGCGGTGGCTGGCCCCGAGCGCGTTTCCCTGGGGGCCGTGCGCATCAAGCAGCTGCGCTTTGGCTACAAGCCCGAAACCGTGGTCCTGCACGACCTGAGCCTGGAAATTCCGGCGGGCTGTTTCTATGGGCTGGTCGGGCACACCGGTAGTGGCAAATCCACCTTGCTCAGCCTGTTGCTGCGCTTTTACCAGGCGCAGTCGGGTGCCATCACCGTGGACGGCGTGCCGCTGGCCCATTTCAGCGACGCACATTTCCGTGCCGACGTGGGCCTGGTGCCGCAAGACCCGTTTCTGCTGGCGGCCAGCGTGCGCGAGAACATTGCGATGGGGCGCAGCATGGTTGAGGATGACCTGCACGCGGCAGCGCGGGCTGCACATTGCCACGACTTCATCTTGCAACTCGAACAGGGCTACGACACCTTGCTTGGTGAAGGCGGAGCGCGCCTGTCGGTGGGGCAAAAGCAGCTGATTGCCATAGCGCGCGCCTTGGCCGGCAAGCCGCGCATCTTGTTTCTGGACGAGGCCACCGCCCACATCGACTCCGAGACCGAACAAGTCGTGCAGTTGGCCTTGTCCGAGCTGCACGGCAAGGTCACGGTGATTGCGATTGCTCACCGCTTGTCGACCATCCGCGGCGCCGACTGCATCGTGGTGCTCAACCACGGGCGCATTCACGAGCAGGGTAGCCATGACCAGTTGATGGCGATTCCTGCAGGGGTCTACCAGCGCTTGTACCTGTTGCAGCAGCTGGAAAACTAGCCTGAAGACATGATCATCCGGCTGGCTTGCAGCGTGGCGCGGTTAAAGTACGGCGCACATCTTGTCCCACAGCCGAGGGGGATCAACTCAAACACGGGGGTGACTCAATGACCTATTCACCGACTGACGGATCGACCGCGCTGGCATCAGGCGGGCGAACGCAGTCAAGCCCGTTGCGCGACGGCGTACCCGACGAGCTGCGGCGCATCACGGAGCGCACGCTGGCGCACTATGACCAGAACGCCCAGTCGTTCTGGGAGCACACACGCGATCACGACGTGAGCCAGAATATCGAGGCGCTGCTGACGTACATCGAGTCGGCATCCCCGCTCGAAGTGCTTGATTTTGGATGTGGCCCCGGTCGCGACCTCATGCGTTTCAAGGCGATGGGGCATCGTGTGACGGGCCTGGAGGGCTCGGCGCAATTGGCAGCATTGGCGCGAGCAAACAGCGGATGTCAGGTGCTCGAACAGAACTTCCTTCAGCTGGACTTGCCCAAAGCCTGTTTTGACGGCGTGTTCGCCAACGCCGTGCTGTTCCACGTTCCGAGTCAGGAGCTGCCGCGCGTCCTCGAGGAGCTCCACAGGGCACTGAAACCGGGCGGCGTGCTGTTTTGTTCAAACCCGCACGGCGACGGGCGTGAGGGCTGGAACGGCGACCGATACGGCGCCTTCCACGATTGGCCATCCTGGCGCCGATTCGTGACGGTGGCGGGTTTCGTGGAGTTGACGCACTACTACAGGCCGCCGGGCTTGCCGCGCGAACAGCAGCCGTGGTTGGCAAGTGTGTGGCGAAAGGCGGACACCGACAACACTGGCGCCAAGGCCGCCGCCAACGTTTGCGTCTGTGGCGGAGGCAAGTCTCCATTCTGAAATCCTGGACTCCCTGCGGGCGACAATCGTAACCGGCTCAAGTGCGAGCCGATAGGTCGGGGGCGACGACGTAGGTTCAGTCCCTGTTGCTGGCGCTCCTGCCGCCAACAGCGCAATCTGTGCGTCCGAGTTGGCGAGTTCGTCAAACTGCCACAACAAGGCGCCGTGCAATCCGATGACAATGGTCAGCGCGGCCACCAACGACGTGACTTTCGTGGCATTCGAGGTGAGGTTTGGCTTGGTGTTCATGATAAAGTCCTTTCGATCAACGGTTCCGATTGCTTCTCGGTTTCGTTAGGCATATGTTCCCTCAGTCGGATCACCAAAGTCCTTAAGTGGGCTGAAACCTTGCTGAAACCTTCTGAATCCGCAGCAGCTGGACTAGACCCGGAGGTTTCAACATTGACGAGCACTCAGCTCCCTGCTTCAGATGATCTGGTTCGTTTCGGACGTTTTGTTCTGCAGCGGGCTGCGCAGCGCCTGCTCGCTGATGGCGAGGCGGTTGCCGTAGGGCCGCGTGCCTTCGAACTGCTGGTGGCACTGGTCGAACGCGCCGGGCAACTGGTATCCAAGGGCGAGTTGCTTGACCTGGTCTGGCCGGGTCTGGTGGTTGAGGAAAACAATCTGCAAGTTCAGATTTCGACCTTGCGCAAGATACTCGGACCGAACGCGATTAGCACGCTTGCCGGACGAGGCTACCGCTTCACCTTGCCGATCGATCCTGTGGAGCCACCGCCGATGTCCTTGAGCGGGTCAGAGCTACGCACTTCAAGCAGCCGGGAAGCACCCTCCATCGCCGTGCTCCCCTTTGTGAACATAAGCGACGATGTGGCGAACGAGTACTTTGCCGATGGCCTCTCGGAGGAGCTGATCAATGTTCTTTCGAAGATTCGCGGGCTGCGGGTTGTGTCGCGCACTTCTGCGTTCAGCTTCAAGGGAGCGAAGGTGGATATTCCGATGGTGGCGCAGAAGTTGAATGTGGCGACCATCCTCGAAGGAAGCGTGCGCAAGGTGGGCCTGCATGTGCGCATCACGGTGCAGCTTGTCCATGCGGCTTCAGATTCATACCTTTGGTCGAAAAGCTATGACCGGGAACTTGAAGACATCTTTGCCGTACAGGATGACATTGCGCATTCCGTCGTCATGGAATTGCGTACCACGCTGATGGGCGAATCTTCCGATGAGCTTGGCGGTTCCGAGTTGGCTGCCGAAGTGCGCACAGCGGTGAAGGGGCGCAGCAAGAGCGCGGAGGCGTACCGGCTTTATCTCCAGGGCGCTTTCTTCAGGAAGCGCTACAACGCGCAGGACATGACGAAGGCGATCATGTACTTCCAGAGTGCGCTGGAGATTGATCCCGAGTTTGCCTTGGCATGGGCATCGCTCTCGTTTTGCTATATGCACCAAAGCGCCAACGCGTGGACACCCATCGCGGAGGGCGCACAACGCGCATGGGACGCGGCGAAACGCGCAATGGAAGTGGGGCCTGAAGTGGCAGAGAGCCATTGGGCACAAAGCACCGTGCTGATGTACTACGACTGGGACTGGCAGGCGGCGCAAGCCTCGATTCATCGAGCCTTGCACTTCGCACCTGATGACTCAATCTTGATTGTTGGTGCGGTGACGCTGATGCAGAACCTGGGTCGGCTCGCGCAGGCTGAAGCGTTGGTGAAACGAGCCCTGGTGCTGGACCCGTTGAACGTGGAGGCGCACATCATTTCGGGGCTGCAATCGACAATTACCGGGCGTCTGGACGAAGCAGAGAACGCGTATCTTGCCGCGCTCGAGCTCAGCCCCCAGCACGTAAGACTCCATTACTGGCTTGGTCGTCTGCACCTTCTCCAGGGTCGATCGGATGATGCGCTGGCTGAAGTTGCGAAGGAAGAGCATGAGACCTTTCGTTTGCTTGGGTTGGTGCTAACCCATCATGCGTGCGGGCAAGCCGGAAAATCGAAGAGCGCGCTGCAGAAACTAATCTCCAGGTACGCAAGAGATGCTGCCTATCAGATTGCAGAAGCGCACGCCTACCGTGGTGAATCCGACCTGGCATTTGAATGGCTGGAACAAGCCTACAGGCAACGCGACGCGGGGATTGCATCGATGAAGATCGACGTCCTGCTGCGCAGGCTCCATGGCGATCCACGGTGGCAACCAATGCTTGAGAGGGTGAAACTTGCGCAGTGATTGAGTCCGCCAGGAAGCCAGTGATGCCCCACTGATCAGGCTCTTCAGAACCGGTCGCAAAGAATCTTAACGGACATCACTCAGGATTGCAGCTAATCTTCCTCACCTTATCAAAAAACGAGGGCCACGCGAGTGGGGTGAAGTCCCGGAATGACTGAAATCTGGTTCGCGTCGTCCATGGATTGAATGACTCCAAGAATGATCGGAAATCATGACAAACTGCTGCAACGGAGATTGCAACCAAGGCCGGCACTGCCCAGCGCCTCTCGAACGAATGAAGGCGGCGGGAACCGGCACTACAGCGGCACACGGTTGGACCAAGTTCCTGTATAACGTCGGATCCATTTTCAAGCCTCCATGGCTGCGCTTTCTCAGACGATCAGAATGCACCTGCTGTTGCCAATGACAGGTTCGGGGAGCAAAACGTAACTCGGCTTGATGAGGAATTGTTCCCCAATGGTCGAACGCCATCGGTGGCGAACCAAAATTTCCAGGATCAAGCCATTCCAATCACATTCCTCATGCAAATTCGGCCTTCCTCTGAAACGTTTACATCTAACAGCAAACAACTCCGCAAACCGCACAAGCCCGGTTGGCGCGTTGTCCTTGGCAGGGCAGCTTGGTCGAGGCACACGCATGAACGGCCCGAATGT
>CAYHDD010000078.1:0-9118 GCA_964355195.1 uncultured Rhodoferax sp.
CAAGGCTGGCCTCGACCATATTCTTCAACTCTTCGGCACCGATGATCTTGCCGGGCTCGGTGTCGGCCGGGACGAACACGTACGCGGGCATGCCGAGACGCGCGGCCGCGGCGGAGACCGCGCCGGCGAGGTTCCCGGTGGACGCGCAGGCGAGCGTCGTGAGCCCGAGCTCCACCGCGCGGGCGGAGGCGACCGCGGCCGGGCGGTCCTTGAAGGAGAGGGTGAGGTTGCGCGTGTCGTCCTTGATCATGAGCCCGGGGACGCCGATGGCCTTGCCGAGGTGCGGCGCCGGGACGAGCACGGTCATGCCGACCGGCCACTGCCCCGACGCCGGCGGACACGGGAGAAGCGCGGCGTAGCGCCAGAGCGTCTGCGGTCCCGCCTCGGCCATCTCCTCCTGCTGCTTCTTCACCCGCAACCGGCGGGCCGCCTCCACGAGCGCGGGCGTCAGCTCGATCGATTGTGGCGGCAGCCGCTTCACGGAGTCGAGCCCCGTGACACGGCAGATCGCCGAGAACCCGTGGCCGGCGACGAGGTAGATGTTGCCGTCGGCGGTCTGCGTGATGTTGTAGGACGATCGCAGCGAGGTCCCCAGAAACATGGTGTCGATGCCGCCCAGGCCATCGAGCGTGAATGTCCCCGGGTTGACGACGGTCCAGGAGTCGTTGCCTGCGGTACCGGTATAGGTGGGCATGTGATCTGCTTTCAGGGTGGTGCGAAGCTAGGGTGGAAGTTGCGCCGCAGGGCCTCAGGACTCTTGGGCGGCGCTCTGGTGAATCGTGCCGCTCTGGTCGACAGCCAGGTAGCTCATGCCGCAGGACGCCAGGAAAGCCAGCCCGGCGCTCTCTTTGAGCATCGCAATGGTCGTGCAGTTGCCGGCGATGACGGCCAGCGGTGCCACGACGCTGACGGTTTGCCAGTGCCGTACCGGCTGGCCGGTGCGAGGGTTCAGGATATGGCAGTAACGCTGGCCATCGATTTCAAAGAAGCGCTCATAGTCACCGCTGGTGGCCAGGCCGCCTTGATGGACCGGGATAGTGGCCAGGATCCGGTCTTTGTGGCGTGGGTCCTGAATGCCGATCATCCAGGCTTGCCCGTCTGGTTTGGGGCCGAGCACGCGCATGTCGCCGGCCAGGTTTACATAGCCGTTCTTGACGCCCTTGGCGATGAGGATGGCGCCAGCGCGATCCGCTGCGTATTCCTTTCCGAAACCGCCGAAGTCGATTTCCATGCCGGTCTGCGGCAGGTAAACCTGCTGCGCTTCCCGCTCAACCCGCGTCCAACCCATCAAGGCGAGCAAACGCTCGAGTTCGGCTGGCGCAGGAAGCTGCGGCAGCTTGAAATTCCAGGCCTGGCGCAAGACACCGGACGTGATGTCAAACAAACCGCCGCTGGTCTTGTGCAGGGAGTCGGCATACTCCAGCAGGGACCAGGTTTCGGCGTCGCACCGAACCGCAGCCTTGCCAGCTGCCGCGTTGATCTGCGACACCATGCTGCCCGGTTGATAGCGCGAGAACTTGGCCTGAACACGCAGCACCTCGTCGATGGCCGCTTTGGCCAGCTCAGCGGCTTGCTGCTCGGTGTCCACGGCAATGACGATTTCGCAAGCGCCGGCCATCGCCTGAAAGGGGATGCGAAAGGTCCGCATAGGAGGCTGCTCAGCTCTTGCCCAAATTAGAACTGCCGCGACAGACCCAACTGGATGCTGCGTGCGTTAAAGGGTGCCAGGCCCGGACTTCCATTGCCGAACAGCCGCCAGTCGGCGCGCTGCCGGTAGCTCTCGGCCTTGACGTCAACCAGCCAGTCTGCATTGAATCGTTTCGACAGCTTCAGCCCGAGCGTCACCGCGCCGAAGGCCGACAGGCGCTGGTCTTCCGAGTAGTTCACGGCGTCTGCGGGCGGATTGGGCGGGAACGGCTCGGTACTCGGGTCGGCATCGACATAGAAAATGGCGGCGCTTTGCGAATAGAACCTGGCCAGCGGTGTGAGCGTCCAGTTGTTGGACAGTGGCTGCACGTACTCCAGCCCCAGCGTGTGCGACTTGATGTCCCAGGAGTCCGTGTAGTAGCGATAGCTCGAGCGCAGTGTTCCATCAGTGGATGCCAGGTAACGGTTCCAGCGCACCATGAGGGTGGTGTGGCGGCGCTCGCTCGGACGCTCGTCGAAGACCTTGTAGGGATCTGACAAGTAGCCGCTGCCCCAGGACATGCCCAAATCGAGCTTCACGATGTCGCTGGGCGTCATGACCTGGGTCACTCCGACCAACAAATCAAAGACATGCTTGCCCGCGTGATCGACAACGCCGTTGCTCGGGTTGATGATGTCGCTGCTCAGGCCAAGGCCCGCTGACCAGCTTGTGTTCTTGCTCTCGCTGGAGCGCGTGGCTTGCAAAGACAGGCCGCGCGAGAGGTAGTCGGACTCGCTTGAAACGCTGGCGCCGAAGGTGACGGTTGCGTTCGAGAAGTAACGTGTCGCCTGTGCGTCGATGGCGCGGCGATGCTCACGCATCTGGCTCAGGCCCGAGCTGTGATAGGCCGGTGAAGCACCCGAGATCCCGTCAGACGTGAGGGTTCCCCCGATGAGCCAGTCACCCGAGATCGGTGCGCTCAGGCCCAGTGCCGTGGCGCGGACCCGGATGCGCGGGTCCCCCGGCTGGCTGTCGAGGTAGTCCAGGTACTTGAGACTGATCTGGCCCTGCTCGGGGGCGCTTTCGGCCTGCACCGGTGCTGCCAGCGGCAGCGTCATCGCGGCGGCCATCAGCGCGACACCGACCCCATGCAGCGTCGCAGACTGCGGGAAACGTGGATCAACTTGTTGGGTGTTTTTCATGGAGACCATAGGTTGGGACTTATGGTTTCAGTTGCAGCCACAACCACCGCCGCCGACGCCAGCGCCGCCAGAAGCGGCCTCCTTGCTGCTGTAGGTGTGTTCGGTGAAGTTGGTGTCGAGACGGTCGCCTTCGAAGCCCATCTCGGGTTTGGCCAGAATGCCCTTTTCCCAGGGCTCAACCTGCCCCACAGCACCGCATCCACCCAGCAAGGTCAGCAAGGCGGTCGCCAACAGGTTCGAAGCGCGTCTTTTCATCATCCGCCCTTCAGGTCAAGACTGAGCTTGATCTGTTGCTCCAGCTCTTTGCGCTGCTCGTCCCCGAAGCCACGGTGCACCATGAGCACCTTGCCGTTGGGTCCGATCAGCACCGAGGTCGGCATGCCTTTGACGGCGTAGGCCTTTGGGGTCTTTCCGGTCTGGTCGAAGGCGATGTCAAAGCTGGCCGGCGTGTCCTTCAGAAAGGTCTTGGCATCCTCGCTCTTTTGGTCGACATTGACGCCGACCACGCGCAAGCCCTTTGCGCTGTAGCGAGCCTGCATTTCGTTCATCCACGGAAAGGACTGTTTGCAGGGGCCGCACCACGAGGCCCAGAAATCGAGGTAGACGGTCTTGCCCTTGTAGTCGCTGAGCTTGATGTTGCCGGCGCGCCCGGCCAAGTCAAATTCAGGCGCAGGCTGCCCGCTTTCAAGCGCCAGCGTCGGCAGGCACAACATGGCTCCGAGCAAGAGGGCGCTGGTCTTCAGGCGGGTGTTCTTCATGGCTTCAGTGTGGTTGAATCAAAAGTTGAATCTTGACAGTAAGGGAAAGTTACCCAATAACATAACTCAATCACGGAAAACTTGCTTAAGAAGGGTCTGTAAATGCCTTTCAGGTAAATTTGGATGCGCATCACCCGTTCCTATTGCCTGTTGCCCTATGGTGAGGACGGGTAGCAAAGTCCGACAGGCTCCTAGAAAAGGCGTGGCAGCTTGATCGTGAAAGTGGTCACACCGGCGTCCGATGTGGCCGAGATCGTGCCCCCATGTGCAACGACGATGGACTTAGTGATGGCCAGGCCAAGGCCGGTGCCTTCGCTGGAGCGTTGGCGCGACGCGTCAACCCTGAAGAAGCGGTCAAAAACGCGCTGGAGAAATTCCGGTGGAATCGTGTCGCCTGTGTTTTCTATGGCAATCCAGACTGACTCCGCACTGGCGCGAATATGGACTTGAACGGTTGTTGCCGGTGTTGAGTGACGTACGGCATTGGACAGCAAGTTGCCCAGAGCACGGCGCAACATCAGACGGTCGGCGCTGGCTGTGCAATCGCCCTCTAGTTGGAGTTGGAGTTGCAGGCTGCGCTCCTCGGCCACTGCTTCGTAATAGTCGAACAAGGCACGGATTTCGTCCTCCAGACTGAAGACCTCTCTGTGAGGAACGACCAAACCGTTGTCGGCTTTGGCCAGCAACAGCATGTCGGAGATCATCCTGCCCATGTGCTCGAACTCTTCAGCGTTCGACTCCAGAATGCCACGGTACTCGTCGGCACCGCGCGCGCGCGACAGTGCAACCTGGGTTTGTGTCATCAGGTTGCTCACCGGCGTGCGCAACTCATGGGCGATGTCGGAAGAAAAATCAGACAGTCGGTGAAAGGCTTCTTCCAGGCGTGCCAGCATATCGTTCAAAGATTGTGCGAGCGCCGCCAACTCGATTGGCGCGGATTCCAATGGCAAACGGTAGCTCAGCTGCTGAGCTGTCACCGCTTGAGCTTGCTTGCGCATGGTGCTCAGGGGCGCCAGGCCGCGTCGGACCGCCACCCAGCCGAGCAGACCGGTGAGGACGGCGGCGCCGAGCACGAAGGCCCACAGCGTGAGCAAAAAGGACCGCATGAAGTGCTGGTGGTGGGCAATGTTGGTGGCCACCGCCACCAGCACCCTGGAGTCGCCGCTGGCGCCGGTGGGCAGGGCGGCAGCGATGGCGCGGTAGGTCTGTTCGTCATGCTGCCAGAGCAGCGGGCGCATCGGACTCTGTTTGGCGCTGGCCGCAATCAGTCCAACCGGGAAGTTGGCGTCCGGCGAGGCGAAAATCAAAGTCTGATTGGCACTGATGACCATCACTTCGAGCCCGTGATGGCCGATCAGCGAGTGATCGAGCTGTTGCGAAAGCGCTTGCAAATCCTCATGCGACTTGACGGCCTTCAGGGCATGGCGAGTCAGTTCCATCTTGCCCGTCAGCACCTCCATGTCGAGGTCCTCGAAGTGCTGCTCGACTGCTGAGGCGATGACAAAGCCCAGGGCCAGCAAGACGGTCGAAGAGGCGATCACGAACAGCAGCGTCAGCCGCCGTGTGATCGAGGTTCTGCCGATCAAGCGCAATCGGAGTTCTCCAGCACGTAGCCCATGCCGCGCACAGTGCGTATCAGTTTGGTTTCAAAGTTGTCGTCGAGTTTGGCGCGCAGGCGGCGCATCGCGACCTCAATCACGTTGCTGTCGCTGTCGAAATTCATGTCCCATACCTGCGACGCAATCAGTGAGCGTGGCAATACCTCGCCTTGTCGGCGCAGCAACAGCTCCAGCAGGGCAAATTCCTTGGCCGTCAAATCAATGCGTTTGCCGGCACGGGTGACGCGACGGCGCAGCAAGTCGAGTTCCATATCTGCCACCCGCAGCACGTCAGCGGCAGTCGGCTTGGCGCCGCGCCGCAACAGTGTGCGCACGCGTGCCAGCAACTCGGAAAAGGCAAAGGGCTTGACCAGGTAGTCGTCGGCGCCCAACTCCAGGCCCTTGACGCGGTCGTCCACATGGTCGCGCGCACTCAGGAACAGCACCGGCATGTCCTTGCCGGCGCGCCGGATGCCAGCCAGCACCGCCCAGCCGTCCAATCCCGGCAGCATCACATCGAGCACCGCCAGGTCGTAGGCTTCGGTCAGGGCCTGGTGCAGGCCGTCGTTGCCATTGCGCGCCAGGTCAACTACAAAGCCGGCCTCGACCAGACCCTGCTTCAGGTAGTCGCCGGTTTTCGGTTCATCCTCGACGATCAAGATTTTCATGCTCGGTATTCTGCGCCGTTCGCTCGTTGATCCTGTGAAGATAACAGGAATGTAATCTGGCGGTCAGCATTCTGTTGGGGGCCGGTCAACACACTGCTGTCCATTCGGATTGCAAGGACTGATTCATGACTGTTTCCGCCGTTAACCACCAGCATGACGGTTATCGCTGGTCGTGCGGGACACCAAACTGGTTGGCTGGCACCTTGCTGGTGCTGGCAACCAGCGGCGCCTGGGCACAACCCGTGCCGCCAAGCATTGCAACAACGCTAAAGCAAGCGTACGAGGCGGCATGGTTGCGCCAACCCGAAGCGCAGTCACATGCCGCGCGCCAAGATGCCGCCAGCGCGCGCAGACAAACCGCCAACCATTGGACGGCTGAGCCTGCGAGCCTGGAGTTGTCGACAAAAAGTGATCGGTTTCAGCAGAACCAGGGCAGTCGCGAGGATAGCGCCGGTTTGACTTTCCCCCTGTGGTTACCGGGCGAACGCGCACGTACCGGCGCCTTGGCGGATGCGGAGCTTCGTGCCGGCGCGAGCCGGCTGCGCGTGGCTCAGCTGCGTACCGCGGCCAGCGTGCGCGAGACCTATTGGCAGTGGCAACGTGCGCGCGGCGAGCATGAGCTGGCGCTGCTGCGCCTGGGCAACGCACACGCGCTCAGCGCCGATGTCGCCAGGCGGGTCAGGGCCGGTGATCTGGCACGCTCCGATCAGCACCAATCCGATGGGGCCGTGGCGAGCGCCGAGGCAGCACTGGCCGAAACCGTTGTTGCGCTCGCCACCGTTTCACATCAATTGCGGGCCCTGACCGGTATCACACTGGCGTCGAACGCGAATGCAGCAGCCAGCTCGGGCGCCGCGACTGAGCCGCTCCCCGATGGCAGCGCGGAAGATGCGGCCCTGCAAACCCGCCACCCGGTAGTCGCTGAACTGCTCGACCGGGTCGAAGTTGCGCGTGGCTCGGCTGAGTTGGCCAGCGTCCAGACGCGCGCCAGCCCCGAGCTCACTTTGGCGATGGCCAGGAACCGCGGACAGGGTAGCGAGCCCTACCAGCAAAGCGTTACGCTGGGGCTTCGCATCCCTTTTGGCTCCGAGAGTCGCAGTCAGGCCAAGCTCTCTACAGCACAAGCCGAACTGATTGAAGCAGAGGGTCAGCTTGGTCTGGAGCAAAGCCGTGTGCTGGCCGAACTGGACAGCGCCCGTATCCGGCTCGACTCGGTCAAGGCGCAACTGAAAGCCGCAGAGAAACGCGCGCAACTCGCGCGTGAGTCGCGAAGCTTCTTCCAGAAGTCTTACCAACTGGGTGAAACCGACTTGCCAACACGCTTGCGCATCGAACTCGAAACCGTCGAAGCCGAACGCCAGGCCACGCGCACGCGCATTGATCTCTCTGCTGCGGTATCGGCTTTGCGCCAGGCATTCGGGCTGCTCCCGCAATAGCCGGGCTCTGTCCTCAACCAATTGGAATTCCAGCCATGATTATTCCGAAAAGGCTCACTGCCTTCTGTCTGGCGGTGTTTATCGCCGCAACGCCGGGCGCGACGTGGGCTGACGCCGGCCATGATCACGGCGCGGCTCCCGCCGCTGGGCCCGGCTCGGCGCTGCCACGCTTCACTGCCGTCTCCGAGACCTTCGAGTTGGTCGGCGTCGTCAACGGTCAACAGGTCAGCCTCTATCTGGACCGCGCCGAGGACAACAGTCCGGTCAAGGCGGCCACGCTCGAACTCGAAATTGGTGGCATCAAGGTGGCGCTCAAGCCGCGAGGCGAGGGCGAATTTGAGGCAACGCTGGCGCAAGCGCTCAGGCCGGGCGGCATCAGCGTGACGGCGACGGTGCTTGCCGGCCAGGACACCGATCTGCTGGTCGGCGACCTGGAGATTCATGAATACGCCCGCAGCGACGCCGGCGCACGCAGCCAAGCCTGGAGGTTGTACGGCAGTTGGGCGATTGGCGGCTTGCTGGCTCTGGCCCTGTTGCTGTGGCGCTTGGGACGATTTCGCGCTGGCCGATTCAATCGGGCCGGAGGCGCGGCATGAAGCCGCGTGACTGGATGGCCGCCGTGTGGCTGGCAACTTGTGCGGCGCTTGCCTTGCTTTGGGCGCCGGTCTGGGCCGATGCCGGCCACGACCATGGCAACGCCGCCGCTGCGGTCAACAGCAATGGCCCGAAGCGGCTGCCCGATGGCAGCGTGTTTCTGCCCAAACCGGCTCAACGCCAGATCGGCGTACGCACGCTGCCAGTGGTCGCCGCTGAACTGCCACGCTCAGTGGAGCTGGCCGGCAAGGTCGTGATGGACCCCAATGCCGGTGGCAAAGTCCAGGCCCTTGTTGCCGGGCGCATCGAGCCCGGACCACGCGGCCTGCCCAACGTCGGGCAAGTGGTGAAGAAGGGCGAGTTGCTGGCCTACGTGATGACCAGCAGTGGTGTGATCGAGCGCTCAAACCAGGCCGCCCAGTTGGCCGAGTTACGCGCCGCCAAGGCGCTCGCCGAAAAACGGCTGGTGCGCTTCAGAGAACTCACCGACACGGTACCGCGCAAGGACATCGAGGCCGCCGAAAGCGAAATCGGCAGCCTCGGCGAGCGCATGGCGGCGGTCGCTGCCGGTTTGAGCTATCGCGATGCGCTGCTGGCGCCAGTCTCTGGCGTCATCGCGTCGAGCCACGTGGTGGCGGGACAGGTGGTGGACGCGCGCGAACTGGTGTTCGAAGTGGTGGACCCGAATCGGCTGCGGATCGAGGCGCTGGCCTATGACGCTGAGCTGGCCAGCAATGTCGCTGGCGCCACCCTGGCGCTGGGCAGCGAGCGCGTGCCATTGAGCTTTGTGGGTGCCGCGCGCAGCCTGCGCGAGCAGGCGCTGCCGATGGTGTTCCGTGGCGCAGCTGCGGCGCTGTCCAAGCTGGCAGTCGGGCAACCGGTCAAAGTCTTTGTGCAGACCAAGAGCCGCGTGCAGGGTCTGCCGGTCCCGGCGTCGGCCCTGATGAAGAACCCGGCCAACGAAACCATTGTCTGGGTCAAGACGGCGCCGGAGCGCTTCGAACCGCGCACGGTGACGGTTGAACCGCTGGACGGAACTTCCGTGGCGATCACTTCCGGCCTGAAGGCTGGCGAGCGCGTCGTCACGCAGGCCGCCAGCCTGATCAACCAGATTCGTTGAATATGTTTAAGTGGCTTCTCGACAGCAGTCTCAGCAACCGCTTGCTGGTGATCATTGCCAGCCTGGTGCTGATGGCCTATGGCGCTTTCACGCTCAGCCGCACGCCGGTCGATGT
>CAYHDD010000079.1:0-3680 GCA_964355195.1 uncultured Rhodoferax sp.
GATTGGCCTGGAACTGGAGCGGGAGTTGTATGTGGGCGAGCTTGCCAGTCTCAAGAACGCGCTGCTCCCCATCAAGTCGGCCAACTGGGCGGCCTAGCGCCCTGCGCCAGGGTCGAGCCAAAGGGTTGAGCCAGGTCTAGATTGGGGGTTGCAGCAAGCGCTGTACCAGCGGGTGATTCACCTTCTTTTCCGTACCAATGGCAAAGAAGTGCTCGTTGACACCGTCGCAATGGCCGACACGCTGCACGGCGTAATGGGCCAGCAAGTCTTCATGCACCCATTCGGCGGCCGGAAACACGCCCATGCCGCTGGCACCGAAGGTCTTCAGCAAGGCGCTGTCTTCAAACTCACCCACAACGCGCGGCCGAATGGCACGCTGCTCGAACCAATGGTCCAATCGGTCGCGAACAGCGGTGTGTGCGGTGGGTAGAAGCAGCGGCACATCGCCCAGGCATTCTGGAAAGCTTCTACCGGCAGCCTTCACTATGTCCGCCGTGCCGTACCAGCCAATTGCCGAAGACCCCATGGCATGACTGTACAGCTTGATATTGGGGTTGGCCGGTGCGGGTCGGTCTGAAAACACTACGTCTAGGCGGTGCAAGGCGAGGTCGCCCAGCAAATCGTCAAACTCCCCTTCATGGCACAGCAGGCGCAAGTTCGGCTCAGCAATCACGGGTTGCATCAGTCGGCGCACCACGAGTTTTGGCAGGCCGTCGGAGATGCCGACCGTCAGGCGCACCGTCGGCGAACTCACTGCGTCACGCACCCGTGCCGGCAGATTTTCGCCCAGCTGAAAAATCAGGTCGGCCTGCTGCATGGCGGCCAGTCCTGCCTCGGTCAGCACCAGCCCGCGCCCGGCGGGTTTGAGTAGTGCGTAGCCCAGGGAGCGCTCCAGCTCGCGTACCTGGGCGCTCACGGTTTGTACCGCCATGTCCAGCTTGTCAGCCGCCCGCGAGATGCCGCCTTCTTTGGCTACCACCCAGAAGTAATACAGATGCTTGTAATTGAATAGGGTGCTCATGGTCAGTTTTTCTGGGATTATTTATAAGAAATTATCTGCTTTTTAAGAAGCAACTTAAGCCCTATCGTTGCGACTTCATTCAACCACTCACGATGAAACATAACCATGCGTTCCTACCCGTACAACAGCCCCGAAGCCGCCGCACGCATTGTTGCGCTGGTCCTCATCTCCGACGGACATGTCAGCAAGTCGGAATTCGAATCTCTGAATCAGCTCGATGGCACGCGTGATTTGGGCCTTGAACCTCACAACATGCCTGGCATCGTCCAGACGCTGTGCGAAGACTTGCTGATGGCGGGCTTCGATGGCCGCTCGATACTGTCCTATCTGGACGACGGAACGCTGGCCCGGCTGATGGCCGAGGTGGATGAACCGCAGCTGCAAAGCAAGGTATTGAGCGTTGCCGCTTGCGTCGTCAACGCCGACCAGCACCGATCCGACGGTGAGACCGCGATGCTCGACGCGATCAGCCGCCACTGGCAAACAGGTCCAGTCACGTTGATCGGTAAGGCCAATGCCGCTGGGCTTGAGCGCAGTTGAGGCGGCTGCACGCTTCTGTCTGTGGCCGCACCTGAAACGAATCGTGGCGGACACGGCAGGCACCAGACTCAGTCTACCCGCGCTGGCCCGCGCTGGCCCATTCTGATGAAGAACCCCCAGGCTACCAGCAAGGCTGCCGCAGCGAAAGCTATGTATGCACCGTCCGAAATTCTGGAAGGATCTTCATGCACCAGCTTGAAGATCGCCACCAGTGACTCAATCGCGAGAGCGACGACCACCACGACCAGAAAGCGCGAAAGCACGCGGCGGGTGCGCGCTGCAGTGCTTAGCCGTGTTTCCTGCTCGAACTCCTCCTCGACGATGGTGTGTGCCAGTTCCATGGCGGCCATCGCAATGGTCAACATGGCAATGCACTCGAGGATCAAATCGAAGCGTTTGGTCAGCGTTAACGTGTCGCTTGGCTGCACAGCATGCCACAGCTCGATTCCGGCGAATGCTATCAAGGCGACGGCGCAGCCGGCAAACAAGACGACGATGACCGCGAAACCCATCGCGAAGAACCGTTCGGAGATCTTTGTAACTGACATGGCTGTTTGGGTGAAGCATTTTTGCGATCGATTGGTCAATAGTGCCGTGTCAAATCTAATGACACTCACACATTTACCCGACAGGAAGCATACCCCATGACTGCCCCCTACCTGCGCCCACTGGTTCTCATCACTGGCGCCGCCGGCAATCTCGGGCAGACGCTTGCGCGCTCACTGAGCGACAGCTACCGCATAGTCGGACTGGACCGCAAGGCACAGGAAGGCGCTTTCCCGATCCTGCAGGCCGATTTTGCTTCGGCGGCATCCATCGAGCTGGCGCTGCACAAGCTGCGTGAGTCGTTTGGTGCGCAAGTCGCCAGCGTGTTGCATCTGGTGGCTTACTTCGATTTCAGTAACGCTGATGACGCGCGCTACCAAAGCGTCAATATCGATGGCACACGGCACCTGCTGCGTGCGCTGCAGGCTTTCGAGGTCAAACAGTTTGTCTATGCCAGCACGATGCTGGTTCATGCGCCATGCCGACCGGGCGAACGAATCATTGAGAGCCACCCGATCGGTCCGCGCTGGGCCTACCCCAGATCCAAGGCCGCGGCCGAGGAGGTGGTGCGCCAAGAGCACGGTGCCATTCCCTTTGTCAACCTGCGCTTGGCCGGTGTCTATGACGAGCAGTCGCTGGTGCCGACAATGGCCCAGCAGTTTGCCCGCATCTACGAGCGCGACCTGCAAAGTTACTTTTACTCTGGCAGCACCCTGGTCGGCCAGGCGATGCTGCACCGCGACGACATGCTGGATGCCTTTCGCCGCATTATTGATCGCCGCAGCGCACTGCCGAGTGAAACAGCCATCCTCGTCGGTGAGTCCGACGCCATGGGCTACGACGCGCTGCAAGACCGCCTGGGTGCGCTGATGCACGGTGTCGATGACTGGACAACGCTGCAGGTGCCCAAATCCCTCGCCGCTGCCGGGCTGTTGGCACAGGCCCGGCTTGAACCGGTCATTCCCGACGCCATTGACAAGGGCGAGGCCCCGTTCGTGCGGCCCTTCATGGCCGAAATGGCCGACGACCACTACGCACTCGATACCCGCCGCGCCCGCGACCTGCTGGGCTGGGAGCAGCAGCACAGTTTCAAGGACGAGTTGCCGCGCCTGGTGCAATCCCTGAAGGATGATCCGCCGGGGTGGTACCGCCGAAACGGTGTCACGCCACCACACTGGGTGACCGCCGCCAGCGAGGCCGGCGAAGACCCCGAGATTTTGCGCCAGCGGCATCAGCAGCAGTTTGCCACTGAACTGGCCGACAACCGCTGGCCACACTTTGTCAACATTGCCTTGGGCAGTTGGCTGTTCACTCAGCCGCTGTTGCTTGCCGTGCAGGAGCCCCTGCTGCGCTGGAGCGAGATGGCGCTGGGTGCCCTGCTGATGGTGTTTGCCACGGCGGCCCTGTCGCAGCGCGGCACCGCAGCACGCTGGGTGTGCGCCGCGATTGGCGCAGTGGTGATGGCGACTCCGTTTCTTTTCCACACCGGCAACCCAGCGGCCTACCTCTCGGACACTTTGATCGGCGCGCTGATCTTCGGCTTTGCCGTTTGCACCAAGCCCGAGCCCGGGCC
>CAYHDD010000079.1:3780-9113 GCA_964355195.1 uncultured Rhodoferax sp.
GGCACGCTGGCGCACCATGCCCTGGCTGGTGGTGTTGTTCGGGCTGATGATTGCCCCGCTGGGCATCACGTCGATCGCCTTCGTCATTATCCAGCCCATCGTCATCGGCACTCTGAGCACCGTGGCGCTTATCGGTGCGGTGGCGATCCTGATCCAGATTCCGTACTCGCTGGACGAACTGATCGCGACGCTGCAGTTTGTGCGCCGCCGTGTGCGGGCCGGTCGCAACGGGTTTGCGGTGTTCTTTCGTGGCGACACCGATACGCTGCCTGTCGGCTCTGGCGGTAGCGACCGCGCCGTGGACGAATTCAGCCAGCGGCCCGGGGCGGTGTTGCGAAACATGTTGGGCGGCGGTGTCAATCTGCCATGGAACCTCGGGCTGGCCGCGCTGATAGGGCTGGCGCTGCTGTTCACACGCCTGTGGCCGGGCGTGGAGGGCAACCTGGCGCACGCCCACCATGTGATCGGGTCGCTGGTGCTTACCGTGGTCTCGATCGCAGCGGCTGAGGTCGCACGCCCAGCGCGCTGGTTGAGCCTGCCACTGGGTGCCGCTTTGATGGCATCACCTTTCATGTTCGCGGGTGACACATTGGCCCTGCTCGTCAGCGTGCTCGCTGGCGCAGCGCTGATGGCGCTGTCCATCCGTCGCGGGCCGATACATGAGCGCTATGGGGCGTGGGATCGGGTGATTGCCTGAAGCGATGGCTTCGGCTATCGGCAGAAGGTTCATCTCTGACGGCACAACCTAGTAAAACGGCACCCATAGGATAAGGCGGCCAGCCAGGTCACTGACTGGCATGCGTGGGCTGTCTGGTACCACCGGGTTGGTTGACCATGGGGTGTTTGTGGCTGCCATTTCACCGCAGCCCCAACCAGCGTTGAAGCAAGGGCTGGTGACTTGTCGCCACTTGCCAGGGCAGAGGCCTGCTCAATATCAATACCGATGCTGTTGGTTGAACGGGGCGAAAATTCATGTTTTTTGGGAATATAGATAAGCAATTATCTGCTTTTTAAGAACTAATTTGACCCCTATCGTTGAGCCTTGTTTAACACACCGGAGAAATGTCAATGCAAGTTACTTTTGAATCCCGCGATGCCGATGGCAGCCAACTGCGCGACGTGGCGGTGGCGCGTGTGCGCTTTGCCCTGCGTCGCCTGGCGGCACTGGTGACCCATGCCAAGGTGCAGTTCTCGGATGTCAACGGCCCGCGCGGCGGGATAGACAAGCGTTGCCAGATCGAACTGAAAACCGACAGGTCCGACACGGTGGTCATCGCCTCGCTAGCACGCGAATGGCGCACCGCGCTGAACCGATCCCTGATCCGTGCCGCCCGGGCATTGACCCGCAGCTCGCATCGCATCCAAAAACCGGCTCGGGGCCGCGCGGCCAGACTTGCCCTCGATAGTTAACACTTGAAACATCCAAAGGAAAATCGATCATGAGCCACATTTACGCAACCCTGTCCGCAGACCAACCTCGCCGCCTCCCGGTGGTGGTCGGGCCCGCAGAGGCAGGCCACCCGGAGCAGGTTCGGCGGGTTCTGCGCAACACCTATGCGCTACTGGCAATGACCCTGCTGTTTAGCGCCGCAGTATCCGTGGCCACGCTTAGACTGCAATTGCCTGCGCCTGGTCTGGTGCTGACGCTGGTGGGCTATTTTTGCCTGCTGTACGCCGTCTTCAAGCTGCAAAACCGCGGCTGGGCGCTGCCCGCCGTCTTTGCCTTGACCGGCTTTATGGGCTACTCGCTGGGGCCGCTGTTGACGCATTCCCTGGCCTTGCCCGGTGGTGCGCAAACCATTACCCTCGCGTTGGCAGCAACAGGAGCCACCTTTTTGGCGCTCTCCACTTATGTGCTGCTGAGCCGGCGCGACTTCAGCTTCATGGGCGGCTTTCTGTTCGTGGGTATGGTCATCGCATTGATTGCCAGCGTCGCTACAATATTTTTCCAAATGCCGGCCGTGGGTCTGGCCGTGTCAGCCATGGTGGCCCTGTTATCGGCGGGTTTGATCCTGTTTGAGACCAGCCGTATCGTGAACGGAGGTGAGACCAACTACGTGATGGCCACCGTGAGCCTGTATGTGTCGGTATTCAATTTGTTCACCAGTCTGTTGAGCCTGTTGGGTTTTGGTGGCGCCAATGAATGATTTCATCGCTCCGGACGTGGCTATTGGCGGACTCGCATTGGCTGTCGCCGTGCTCTATGCCTCATGGCATGAATTCGTTGCAAAGAATCGACGCGATGCCAAGTTGCTTGCTGCGGTAGGCGCAGTCAGCCTGGTCGGTAGCGCGGCGGCTTGGCTCCGAAACTGACAATAGCAATCGTTTGAGACGTTGTGCCCATTCAAACAAACCAGAAACAAGGAAATAGGTATGTCAACAGAAGCCAAGTGTCCGTTCCCCCACACAGCCAGTAAAAACGCTGTGGCAGCTTCGCCGTCGAACACGCACTGGTGGCCCAATCAACTCAAGCTGGGCATCCTGCACCAGCACTCCGCAGAGTCCAACCCCATGGGGAAAGACTTCAACTACGCAGAAGAGTTCAAGTCGCTCAATCTCGACGCAGTCGTCGAAGACCTGCACGCGCTGATGACAGATTCCCAGGACTGGTGGCCCGCCGACTGGGGCCACTACGGAGGCCTGATGGTGCGCATGGCCTGGCACTCGGCAGGCACTTACCGGGTAACCGATGGCCGAGGCGGCGCCGGCACCGGAAACCAGCGCTTTGCACCTTTGAACAGTTGGCCGGACAACGGCAATCTGGACAAAGCACGCCGCCTGCTCTGGCCCATCAAGCAGAAGTACGGGCGCAAGATATCCTGGGCAGACCTATTCATTCTGGCTGGCAACGTGGCGCTAGAGTCCATGGGCTTCAAGACCTTTGGCTTCGCCGGTGGCCGTGAAGACATCTGGGAACCCGAACAGGATATTTACTGGGGCGCTGAAAAGGCCTGGCTTGCCACCAGCGACAAAGGGAACAGCCGCTACAGCGGCGATCGCAAGCTCGAGCGTCCACTCGCTGCGGTGCAGATGGGCCTCATCTACGTGAACCCTGAGGGCCCGGATGGCAAGCCTGACCCGGTAGCCTCCGGCCGCGATGTGCGTGAAACTTTTGCCCGCATGGCGATGAACGACGAAGAAACCGTGGCGCTGGTGGCCGGCGGCCACACTTTCGGCAAGGCTCACGGCGCAGGCGACACCACGTTGGTGGGCCCGGAGCCTGAGGCCGCTGGCATTGAAGAGCAGGGCTTCGGCTGGATCAACAAGCTCGGCAGCGGCCACGGCGTGCACACCACCACCAGCGGCATTGAAGGCGCCTGGAAGCCCAACCCCACCGCCTGGGACAACGGCTACTTTGACATGCTGTTCGGCTACGAATGGGCGCTCACAAAGAGTCCCGCCGGCGCCCATCAGTGGGTGGCCCAGGACGTGAAGCCTGAGCACATGATTGCGGATGCGCACGATCCATCCAAAAAACATCCACCCATGATGACCACGGCCGACATGTCGCTGCGCATGGACCCGTTCTACGAAAAGATCTCGCGCCGCTTCCACCAGAACCCGGCCGAGTTTGCTGATGCATTCGCCCGCGCCTGGTTCAAGCTCACCCACCGCGATTTAGGTCCGCGTGCCCGCTACCTGGGTTCTTTGGTGCCGCAGGAAGTGTTGATCTGGCAGGACCCGATTCCCGCTGTTGACCACGCATTGGTAGATGCACAGGACATCGCGGCGCTAAATGCCAAGGTGATGGCATCGGGCCTGTCAATTGCGCAGTTGGTCAGCGTCGCTTGGGCATCCGCCTCCACTTTTCGTGGCAGCGATAGGCGCGGCGGTGCCAACGGTGCTCGCATCCGCCTCGTACCACAGAAAGATTGGGCTGCGAATCAGGGTGTGCAGTTGGCGCAGGTGTTGCAAAAGCTCGAAGCGATTCAGCAGGAGTTCAATGCAGCCCAGTCCGGCGGCAAGAGGATTTCTATGGCCGACTTGATTGTGCTGGCCGGCAGTGCCGCGGTGGAGGCCGCCGCCATGAAGGCGGGCCATGACGTGACGGTGCTCTTTACCCCGGGCCGAATGGACGCCAGCCAGGCGCAAACCGATGTGGAGTCTTTCAAGGTGCTGGAGCCTGTGGCCGACGGCTTTCGCAACTATGCCCACAAGGGGTTGGAGGGTGTGGCGGCGGAGTTGTTGTTGGATAGGGCGCAGTTGCTCACCCTCAGCGCACCGGAGATGACGGTGCTGGTCGGTGGTTTGCGTGTACTGAATGCCAACGTGGGCCAGTCCCAGCATGGGGTGTTCACCGCGCGGTCCGAAACACTGAGCAATGACTTCTTTGTGAACCTGCTGGACATGCACACGAAGTGGAGCAAGTCCTCTACTGAGGGCGTGTTCGAAGGCCGCGACCGCAGAACTGGTGCGATGAAATGGACGGGCACGGTGGTGGACTTGGTCTTTGGCTCGAACTCTCAACTGCGTGCCTTGGCCGAGGTCTATGCCACCAGCGATGCACAGACCAAGTTTGTTCGCGACTTTGTGGCAGCCTGGACCAAGGTAATGCACTTGGACCGTTTCGACTTGAATTAGACATCATAGGTCGACGGCTATAAGGCGCGGTCCGACTTTCAACACCACCGCTGACCGTGAGCATCTGGATCGGATCTGACAGCTGCGCGAGGCGGGGGTGGGGGCGATGTTGGCGCAACAAAAACCCCGCAAAGTTTGCACCTTGCGGGGTTTATGAATTTGAATCGAGTGCGTTGACGCCGCTCGACGCAGCATGAGGCTTCAGGCAGATGCGCAAGGGCGCAGACCGTAGCGGCGCTGCGGCAAACCCTTACAACGACGTCCCAAAGACTCAGGCAAGGAGCCGACTTACATGCCCATGCCGCCCATGCCGCCCATTCCACCCATATCGCCACCACCCATGCCGCCCATGCCGCCAGAGCTCTCAGCCTTCGGGGCTTCAGCAATCATGCATTCGGTGGTCAGCATCAGGGAAGCGACGGAAGCTGCGTTTTGCAGCGCTGTGCGGGTTACCTTGGTCGGGTCCAGAATACCCATGTCGATCATGTCTCCGTAGGTGTCGTTGGCAGCATTGAAACCGTAGTTTCCAGTGCCATTCAGAACGGCATTGACCACCACAGAAGCTTCGCCACCGGCGTTGAACACGATTTCACGCAGGGGTGATTCAATCGCCTTCATGACCAGCTTGATACCGGCCTGTTGGTCAGCATTGTCGCCATGTACTTCGCCTGCCGCTTGCTTGGCGCGCAACAGGGCAACGCCACCACCGGCCACAATGCCTTCTTCCACCGCAGCACGGGTTGCGTGCAGGG
>CAYHDD010000080.1:0-8137 GCA_964355195.1 uncultured Rhodoferax sp.
GTCCACCACCGGACGCTATGTGGACACCAACTACAACAAGTGCATTGGCTGCCACATCTGCGCCGATGTCTGCCCGACCGGCTACATCCAGATGGGTCTGGGGGATTGAACGTGACACCCCCCTGTGTCGCCTGCGGCGCCTCCCCCTGCAGGGGGCGACACCAGCGGCCCGGCGAAGCCGGTTCCGCGGTGTCCGCGTTTTGGCGCTGGCTTGCCTGCATCGCCTTGCTTTTCTTGATGAGTCTGAGCGCCACCGTTTCCTGGGCCCAAGATCGCAGCCCGGCGATCACGCCGACACAGGCTCGGGGTGTCCAGCCGGTGATCGAGAAGGCTCGCGGTGGCGAGTGCGTGGCCGACCCTTCCTTCATGCGGCGCAACCACATGAAACTGCTCAAGCACCAGCGCGACGACACCTTGCGTGCCGGTGTGCGCGACGCCAAGTACAGCCTGAAGGCCTGCGTCGAGTGCCACGCCAGCCGCAACAGCCACAGTGTGACGGCGGACGGCAGCAACTTCTGCCAAAGTTGCCATGTGTACGCCGCTGTCTCGATCGATTGCTTTGAGTGCCATGCGAACAAACCGGGCGCCAAGGCACCTGCCCAGCCATTGGCCCAGGTGAAGCCATGAAGAAAGATTCCAAATCCAGCTCCTGCGAGCCCGCAACCGGCAAGCCGACGCGGCGCGGCTTTCTGGGTGCCGCCAGCATCGGTTTGGCCGGAGTATTGCTGGCACCTGGCGTGCGCTTGATCGAGATCGCGCAAGCCGCCAACAGCGTTGTACCCAGCCCCGGCGCCAGCAGCAAAGTGCGCTGGGGCATGCTGATTGACAGCACCCGATGCAGTTCGGGCTGCACCGATTGCGTCAGTGCCTGCAACAGCGAAAACGGCCTCGCCGGTGCCACCCGCAGCACCGACTCGCAGTGGATCCGCAAAATCGAAATCAGGGCCGTGAACAGCGCCAGGACCCTGTCCCTGCCGATGATGTGCCAGCACTGCGCCGAGCCGCCCTGCGTGGACGTCTGTCCTACCGGCGCCTCCTTCAAGCGCTCCGACGGCATCGTGCTGGTCGACAAGCACAGCTGCATCGGTTGTCGTTACTGCATGATGGCCTGCCCCTACAAGGCGCGCTCGTTTGTGCACGAGCCGCTACAGAACCAAAAAGCCGATGTGCCGCGAGGCAAGGGCACGGTTGAAGGCTGCACCCTGTGCGTGCACCGGGTTGACCGTGGTGAGCAGCCGGCCTGTGTCAGCGCTTGCGCCGCCGCTGGCCATGGTGCCATCGTGTTTGGCGACCTGAACGACCCCAATTCCGAGATCTCCCAGCGGGTTGCCCGCTATCCGTCGCGCCAGATCCGCGAGGATCTGAACCTCAACACCGGCATCCGGTACTCATGAATCCCCCCGTTGATCGCCCACTTCGTGTGGCATCCTCCCCCTCAATGGGCGATGCCAGCGGTCCGGCAAAGCCGGTCCCGCGGCGTTCCGCGAATGACGCACTTCATTCGTCGCAGATGCGTTACAACAAGTTTGGGGCACTCAAATGAAGATTTCACTTCGTCAACTTGAAGGCAACGGCCGTGGCTACTACGGCTTGCTGGCTGGTCTGGCGCTGGTCACTTTGCTTGGACTGGCGGCGGTCTGGCATATGGAGCACCACGGTCACATCGTGACCGGCATGAACAACCAGATTGTCTGGGGTTTGCCGCATGTCTTCGCCGTCTTCATGGTGGTGGCGGCATCGGGCGCCCTGAACGTCGCCTCGATGGCCTCGGTCTTCGGCAAGACCGAGTTCAAACCGCTGGCGCCGCTGTCGGGCGTTCTGGCGCTGGCGCTGCTGCTGGGCGGCTTGACCGTGCTGATGCTCGACCTCGGGCGGCCAGATCGCCTGATCGTCGCCATGACGCACTTCAACTTCAAGTCGATCTTTGCGCTGAACATCTTTTTGTACTCCGGCTTCATGGGCTTTGTGCTGGCCTACCTGTGGACCATGCTGGAGCGACGCATGAACGTCTACACGCCGCTGGCCGGCCTGGCCGCCTTTGTCTGGCGCATGGCTTTGACGACCGGCACCGGCTCCATCTTCGGCTTTCTGGTAGCCCGCCAGGCCTATGACTCGGCCCTGCTGGCGCCGCTCTTCATCGCCCTGTCACTGAGCTACGGTTTGGCCGTCTTTGTGCTGCTTGTTTTGCTGGTCTACCAGGGCAGCCAGCGCGCGGTTGGCGACGCCCTGCTGCAACGTCTGGCCCGACTGCAACTGATCTTCATCGCGGCGGCGCTGTACTTTGTGCTGGTCTATCACCTGACCAACCTGTATTTCACCAAGCACCACGCCTTCGAGCGCTTCCTGCTGCTTGACGGCGGGCTCTACACCGGCCTGTTCTGGCTCGGGCAGGTGCTGCTTGGCAGCCTGCTGCCGATGCTGCTCTTGCGCGGCGGCAGTGCGCCACTGCGCACACGGTTGATCGTCAGCGCGGTTCTCGTGGTGGGCGGCGGATTTGCCCAGATGTACGTCACCATCATCGGCGGCCAGGCCTTCCCGCTGGTGCTGTTCCCCGGCCACAGCGTGAGCAGCAGTTTTGCCGATGGCATCATCAATGGCTACAGCCCGAGTCTGCCCGAATTGCTGCTCGGCCTGGGCGGCTCGGCAATCGCCGGCTTGATCGTCCTGCTGGCCCTCAAGCTGCTGCCCCTGTTGCCGCAGCGCCTCGATGACGAGGCTTTTCTGAGCAAAGCTTAGCTGTGCGCTGCGCCTCGTGTTCTGTGACGGGTCGGTTCGGTCGGCAAACGGAGTCGTTTGCCCGGCAGGCCGGCACAAGCAGCCAACCCGAAGACAAGGTGCGACGTCCTAAACAAAGTGGTTCAAGGGAGCAAACAGCGTGTCCCGCCTGCTGATCTCTGCCGCGCACAAGTCCTCCGGCAAGACCACCATCAGCGTGGGCTTGTGCGCCGCCTTGCGAGCGCAGGGGCACCTGGTACAGACGTTCAAGAAGGGACCGGACTACATCGATCCGATGTGGCTCAGCCAGGCCAGTGGGCGCGATTGTTTCAACCTGGATCCGTTCCTGATGACGCCAGAGCAGATCAGCGCCATCTTTGAGCGCCACCGCGTGGGCGCCGCTATCTGCCTGGTCGAAGGCAACAAGGGCTTGTACGACGGGCTGGCACTGGATGGCAGCAACAGCAATGCTGCGTTGGCACACCTTCTCGATCTACCGGTTCTGCTGGTACTCGACACGCGCGGCATGACGCGTGGTATTGCGCCGCTGATCCTGGGTTACCAGGCGTTCGATGCGGGCATCCGCATCGCCGGCGTCATCCTGAATCAGGTGGGCGGCGCACGCCATGAGTCCAAGCTGCGCACCGTCATTGAGCATTACACCGACGTGCCCGTGATCGGCGCGGTGGCCCACGCGCCCGAGTTGGCGCTGCTGGAGCGCCATCTTGGCCTGATGCCCAGCCGTGAACTCGACGACGCCGTGCAGCGTGTGCAGGCCATCGGTGAACGCATCGCGGCGCAGGTCGATCTGGAGCAGTTGCTGGCGCTTGCTCGCAGCGCGGCACCGCCGCCGCCCGATGTCTCGGCGATCGTAGCCAGTCTGCCGAGCGCCACCGCGCCCGCAGGGCCACCCTTGCGCATCGCGCTGGCACGCGACAAGGCCTTTGGTTTTTACTATCCGGACGACTTGCTCGCCCTGCAGCAAGCCGGTGCTGAACTAGTGCCGCTCGACACCCTGCACGACGCGCGACTTCCGCTGGTGGATGGTCTCTTCATCGGAGGCGGTTTTCCTGAAATGTTCATGTCCGAACTGCAGGCCAACCGCGCCCTGCGTGAGAGCATCCGGTTGGCCATCGAGGGCGGTTTGCCGGTCTACGCCGAATGCGGCGGCCTGATGTACTTGACGCGCAGCCTGCGCTGGAATGACCGCGTGTACGAGATGGTAGGTGCGTTGCCGGCTGACACGGTGATGCACGCGCGCCCGGTCGGTCGCGGCTACGTCGAGTTGCAGACCACACCCGATCTGCCCTGGGCGGCTATGGCACCTGCGGCCGACGTGGCACTGCGCGGCCACGAGTTTCACCATTCCAGCCTGGAGAACATCGGCTCCGGGCTGCGGTTTGCCTACCGTGTAAAGCGCGGCCATGGCATCGACGGCGAGCGCGACGGTGTGGTTTACCGCAACGTGCTGGCGTCCTACGCGCACCTGCGCCAGGATGCGGGTTCGCAATGGGCCGTGCGCTTTGTCGCCTTTGTGCGCGCCTGCAAGCAGCGCCTGGCGGCGCCGGTCAAGGCGATGACGCTGATGGTGAAGGGTCAGGCGATCTGCACTGACGAGGAGGGTTACTTGAAGGACCTGGACGACTGGTCGGAAGAGTTTGCCATTGCCCGCGCCCAGGTCGAGGCTCTGGAGCTCACCGCAGAGCACTGGGATGTCATCCGCTTTCTGCGCGACTATTTCGACGAGCACCGCGTGCAGGCACAGGTGCGCGTCATGATTCGCCACTTTGCCCAGGCTTGGGGACCGAAGCATGGCAACAATCATCACTTGCACAGCCTGTTTCCGGTCGGCGGGCCGCAGAAGCAGGGCAATCGTTTGGCCGGCCTTTGGAAGACCAAGGGTGAACACTAGCTGTGGCAGGGGCCGTGATGATCGAGTTTTTTCATATTCATTGATAGGGAAACACCACATGTTTGCTTTAACCACTGCCGCCGCGCAGCAAATCATGCAGGCCGCGCAGGCCAGCGACGCGGCGAGCCTGGCGCTGCGCATTGCCGCACGGCTCGATGCCGACGGCTCGACCCAGTACGGCATGGGCTTTGACGAGCCACGGGACGAAGACCTCAAGCTCGACCTGGAAGGCGTGGCGGTCATCATCGGCGAGGACTCGCAGGCCTTGCTGGCCAACACGCAGCTCGACTACGTCGAAATGGAGCCCAACGAGTTCAATTTCATCTTCATCGAAGCTGGCGCCGCCGACTGCGCACCGGCCCCGCACGCGGCCTCGGGCTGCGGCAGTGGCGGCTGCGGCAGTGGTGGCTGCGCCAGCGGCGCGCGCCGGTCATGATGCGCGAAGCCATGGACGCCATAGCCCCCACCGGTCGCGTGTACCTGGTCGGCGCCGGACCGGGCGACCCCGAACTCCTGACGCTACGTGCTGTGCGCCTGTTGCAGCGTGCCGAAGTCGTCGTCTACGACCATCTGGTATCCAGCGCTGTGCTCGACTTCGTGGCCCCTGGCGCCGAGCGCATCTATGCCGGAAAACGGCGCAACGAACACACATTGCGCCAGGAGCAGATCAATGCCCTGCTGGTCAAACTGGCGCAACAAGGCCGTCAGGTGGTGCGTCTGAAGGGCGGTGACCCGTTCATCTTTGGGCGCGGCGGCGAAGAGTTGCAGACTCTGGCCGCGCACGGTATCGGTTTTGAGGTGGTACCCGGCGTCACGGCTGCCTCTGGCGTCTCAAGCTACGCCGGCATTCCACTGACCCATCGCGACTACGCGCACAGTTGCATCTTCGTCACCGGGCACCTGAAGAACGGCACCGCCGAGCTCGACTGGCCGAGCCTGGTGCGCCCCAACCAGACCGTGGTGATCTACATGGGCCTCGGCGCTCTGCCAGAGATCTGCCGCCAGATGCAGACGCATGGCGCCACCAGCACGCTGCCGATCGCCGTCGTGCAGGACGGCAGCATTGCGACGCAAAGGGTGGTCACCGGCACACTGGCCGACATGCCGGAGCGGGTGCTGCAAGCGGGGCTCAAATCACCCTGTCTGATCATCATCGGTGAAGTCGTCAAACTGCACGATTCTCTGGCCTGGTTTCAGAAGAACGCCGAGCCGGTCAGCTCCTGAGCGCCGCGCCGGGCCGCCCCAAGCAAGCTCGCACCCCCTCGGGGGGCAGCGAGGACACGCAGTGCCGAGCGTGGGGGCTTGTACGAGCGCCGGCTCAAAGCTTGATTCTCTGAACCGTATTACCCGCGGCCTTGAGGCCTTCGGGTGAATTGCTGTACTCAAAGGCAAACACGGCGGCTTCCACCCGTGAGCGCAGGTTGAGTTTTTCCATGATGTGGCGCACGTGCATCTTGACCGTGTTGTGGCTGATATCGAGCGCCTTGGCGATGACCTTGTTGCTCTGGCCACGCGCCACATGGTTGAGTACTTCGCGCTCGCGCTCGGTGAGCGAGGCGACCAGCGTGCCCATCACCGAGCCCTTCGGCCCGGTTTGCAGGATCTGCGAAAACTTCAGCATCATGGCTGGTGCCACCACCATCTCGCCGCGTGATGCGCGGCCAATGGCGTCGATGACTTCTTCGGGCTCCATATCTTTCAGCAAGTAGCCCAGCACACCGGCACGCAGCGCCGCCGACATGTCGTCCTCGCTGTCGCTCATGGTCAGAATGATGACCGGCGTCTCGCAGCCGTCGGCGCGAACCATGCGCAGCACGCTCAGACCGTCCACCTGCGCCAGGCGCAAATCAAGCACGATCAGTTCCGGCTGGTGCTGTCGGATCAGCGGAACCACCAGGGCCGGGTCGCCGGTGGCGACCACCACCGACATATTGCCGCGGTGTTCCAGCAACTCGGTCAAGCCGCTGCGGCACAACGCATGGTCATCGACCAGCATCACGCGGATGCGCTCGGTCATATTGCCCCCACGCTTGTCGCTGCGCGTACTGCGCTGTCCAGGTCAATGCCAGAGGCAACGGCTCTTCGTTCTGTCCCGGCCTGCGCAGGCAGGCCGAGAGCCGCAGAACTCAGCCCCGCGGGGGCGCTAGCTTGCTTGGGGCGGCCCGGCGCGGCGCTCAACCCGTGCTCCCCTGCTGCACGGCGGTGAGCGGCAACAGCAGGCGCACCAGCGTGCCCCCGCCGTCGTTGGCGCTGACCTCCAGCCGACCGCCCAGACGGTGGGCGCGGTTTTGCATGATCTCCAGACCGAGGTGCTTGACCGGGCGTGCCCTTTCTGCGCCCTGAGGTTCAGCGCCGGCTTCGCGCGCAGCGATGCCCAAGCCGTCGTCTTCGACTGAAAACGCCAGTTGCTCACCGGTCTGCTCGATGATGACGACCGCGTGTTGCGCCATGGAGTGCTTCACAATATTGGCCAAGGCTTCCTGCAAAATATGAAATACCTGAATTTCCTGGGTATCGTTCAGGTTGAGATTTTGCACTGTATTTCGAAGTTCGAGCGTGATTGCGTTACGGTCGAAAAAACGCTCGGCGATCAGTTGCAAGGCGTGCAGTAATCCCTTCGGGTCCATGCGCGTACGAAAGTCGGTCATCACCTCACGCAGGTTGTCGTGCGCCTCCCCCAACGCCATCTTGACGTCGGAAAAGTATTTCACTGATCGTGTGTCGTCATGCGCCAGCATGGCATCGCTCAGCAGGGGCAAGCGCATTTTGACGTAGGTGAGCGTCTGCGCAATCGCGTCATGCACTTCGTTGACCATCTCCTGACGTTCCCGCAGGGCCGTCATGCGCAGACGCTCACGCTCAACTTTGGCGTTGTACAAGGTCAGCCCCAGCACCTGCCCAACCAGACGCAGCATGTTCTGCGTCTCCAGGCTGAGCTCCACCGCGCTGGTGAAGAACAGGTTGTAGATACCCAGCACCTGGTCGGCGTGCGGCAGCGAGATGGCGAGAGCGCGCCTGCACTGCTCGCCAAAGTAGGCCTGCTGGCTGTGCTTGGCGCATACGCGCAGATCGTCGGTCCAGGCCAAGGCGTCTGCGCCGACCGCGATCCCGCACATGCCGCAGTCGTGCTCGACCATGCGCTCGGTCCCCAGCACCTGGGGTGGCAAGCCGAGCTGCGCGACCAGGCGCATGAATTTACCGTCGTCCGTCAGCACGCGCACCGCACCCGCCTGCGCACCGGCCAGCGCCAAAATGGACACCAGAAAGCGCTCCAGCAGCAGTTCCAGGTCGTTGCCAGCGCCGCTATCGAGGGTCGAGCCAGACGCGGTCACGCCCGTCAGAGCCGAGGCGAGCGGAATCCGGGCGGGCAGGATGGGTTGGGCAAACTTCATGGGACTTTCGAACAACACCCATGCTAAACCATTGCCGGCGCACGCAGAATCGGAATAACCCGTAACCGCCCGCAGCCTGGGAGGTCACGCGGACGGCCGCCGCGCCGGGCCGCCCCAA
>CAYHDD010000080.1:8237-9108 GCA_964355195.1 uncultured Rhodoferax sp.
GCAAGGCCAGCCCCCTCGGGGGGCAGCTGCCACACGAAGTGGGCAAGCGTGGGGGGACGGCCGCCGCGCCGGGCCGCCCCAAGCAAGGCCAGCCCCCTCGGGGGGCAGCTGCCACACGAAGTGGGCAAGCGTGGGGGCCAGCTACCCATATGGGCTATTCTGGGTTACCCCATGCGGTTATAGACGCCACCCGGTGGCCTTGTCTCTAATAGGGTCACCCGGTAAATTGGCGTGCGGCAACCGGGGTCGCGCGCGTTTTGCCTATCGAACAACCTGCTTTCCGAGCGAGAAAGACGCAGCTTACGCATGTCAGCCCCACCGCTTCACGATCCTTGCAGCCCACCATTGGCCGGTGCCACCACTGAAACGCGCAACACGACTTGCTACATGTGCGCCTGCCGCTGTGGGATTCGCGTGCACTTGCGCAATGGCGAAGTGCGCTACATCGAGGGCAACCCCGATCACCCGCTGAACCAGGGCGTAATCTGCGCCAAGGGTTCGTCGGGCATCATGAAGCAGTACTCACCAGCGCGCCTGACCAAGCCGCTCAAGCGCAAGGCCGACAGCGAACGCGGCGACGGCCAGTTTGAAGAGATCGAGTGGGAGGAAGCCTTTGCCACGCTGGAGGCGCGTCTGAGTCACATCCGCGCCACCGACCCGAAGAAGTTTGCGCTGTTCACCGGGCGTGACCAGATGCAGGCCCTGACCGGTCTGTTTGCGCGCCAGTTCGGCACGCCCAACTACGCGGCCCACGGGGGTTTTTGCTCCGTAAACATGGCGGCCGGCATGATCTACACGATTGGTGGCTCGTTCTGGGAATTCGGCGGCCCCGATCTGGAGCGCGCCAAGCTGTTTGTGATGATTGGCACCG
>CAYHDD010000081.1:0-9041 GCA_964355195.1 uncultured Rhodoferax sp.
AGGGCGCAACATAGGTTCACTCCTCTTTCATGGACGCCGCCATGCGCTTGGTCAACGGGTGCAGCAAATAGGTCAGCATGGAGCGCTCACCGGTGATGAAAATAACCTCCACCGGCATACCGGGTTGCATTTGCCGTTTGCCCAGCTTTTTCATGCCTTCCGGCGTCACGCCAACACGTGCCAGAAAGTAGCCGGCACCGTTATGCTGATCCACCAGCAGGTCTGCCGACACCGAAATCACCTTGCCTTCAAGCACCAGTTGCGGTGAATTGGCAAAAGAAGAGAAGCGCACGTCCACCGGGAGGCCAGCATGCACGCGGTCAATCAGGTGGGGGGACACACGCGCCTCCAGCAACAACGATTGGCTGGCCGGCACAATGTCCATCAGCTTCTGCCCGGGGCCGATGACGCCACCAACGCTCTGAAACGCCAACCCAATGACCTGGCCGGCAGCAGGCGACTTGATCTCGGTGCGCCCAAGGTCATCGCGCGTGGCGCGGTACTTCTCGGCGTCAGCCTGCACCTCCCGGTCCACTTCGGAAAGCTGCGATTCAACCTCTTTGCGGTACTCCTGCTGACGCACCACGGTGCGCTGACGCAATTCGCCAATGGAACGCTGAGCACGCGTCGTATTGCCGAGCAATTCAGCGATGGACGAGCTGGACTCTGCCACCATGCGCTCCAGTTCAAGCTGGCGATTGCGTGGCGCGTAGCCCTCGGCCACCAGGCCGCTGGTGTTCTTCAACTCTTCACCCAGAAGCGCAGACTGATGGCGCCGATTGCCCAGCATGGCTGTGTAGGCCTGCAGCAAGGCTTGCTGGCCCTGAATGCTCTCTTCTATCGATGCCAGATCAGCCCGCAAGCTGGCGCGCCGGGAAGCAAACAACTGCTCTTGTGTGAGCGTCATCTGGCGAATCTGGGCGTCCGTCATGGCCTCGCGCAAATCAGGGTGCCAACTGATCTGCCCCAGGCCCTGCTGCTCGGCAAGCAGGCGACCCTGCATGGCACGCAAGCCCATGTAGCGCTGTCGGTTGGATTCGAAATTCGCCTTGGCCACACCGGCGTCGAGCCGGATCAGCACATCGCCCTGCGCGACCTGCTGCCCTTCCTTGACCAGCACCTCCTTGATGATGCCGCCCGAAATATGCTGCACGGCCTTGCTCTTGGTGTCGATGGTGACCATGCCCTGACCGGGCACGCCCTCGTCCAGCGGCGCCAATGCTGCCCACAAGACAAAACCACCAAAGCCCAAAACCAGTGCCCACAGACCGATGCGTCCCGGCTGCGCAGCGGGCTTGGGTTTGGCACTGACATCGCTGACGGTTGAAGATGTTGCTTGGATGATGTTTGGATTGGCCATGGCAGATTCAACAATAAAAATGGAAAAGGAAACCTAGGCCAATGCGGCCACTGGAAGCGGGGAAACGCTGGCTGACGCGCGTGCCGATTGCAGCGCCGCCAGGACGGCGTCCCGTGGCCCCTCGGCCTGAACCCGGCCATCCTGCAATATCAGCAAACGATCAGCCACCGCCAGAATGCCCGGGCGATGCGTGATCAAGACCACCGTCTTGCCCTTGGCCTTCATGGCCTGTACCGTCTTGACCAAAGCAGCCTCGCCCGCATCGTCCAGATTGGCGTTGGGTTCATCCAGAACAATCAGGGCCGGGTTGCCATAAATGGCTCGTGCCAAGCCAATGCGCTGACGCTGACCGCCCGAGAGCAGGGCACCGGCTTCCCCGATCGGTGTGTCGTAACCCTTGGGGAAACGCAGGATCATGTCGTGCAAACCGGCGCTGCGAGCGGCCTCAATGACCTGCGCCGAATCAATCTTGCCAAAGCGGGCAATGTTGTCGGCCAGCGTGCCCTCGAACAGTTCGATGTCCTGCGGCAAGTAGCCCAGATGCGGGCCGAGTTGCACCCGGTCCCAACTGTCTATCGGCAGACCATCGAGCAAGACATCACCAGAAACGTCGGGCCAGACCCCCATCAGCACGCGCGCCAGCGTTGACTTTCCCGAACCAGACGGCCCCAGCACCACGAGAACTGTGCCGACATGAACCGTCAGGTTGATATTCTTCAGAATAGGGCTCACGCGACCAGCCGCTGTCGCCACCACATCGCGCAGGCCAATTTCACCCAGCGGCGCCGAGCGCGAGCGGACCTGGTCACGTTGCGGGAAACTCTGTAACAACTTTTCGAGCCGCCCAAAAGCCGCACCTGCACTGATAAAGCCGCGCCAACCGCTAACGATCTGGTCGATCGGTGCCAGGGCACGTGTCATCAACACATTGGCAGCAATCATGCCACCTGGCGAGAGCTGGCCGTCAATCACCAGCAAAGCACCCGCTCCCAACGCCAATGACGACTGCGCATAGCGGATGAACTTGCTCCAGGCCACCACGCGCTGGGTCAGCGCCTGGGCTTCGGTGCCCTGCTCGAGCGCGGCAACATGACGCTGCGCCCAACGCTGGCGCAAGTTGCCGAGCATGCCCATCGACTCGATGACTTCGGCGTTGCGCAATTTGCTTTGCAGAAAACTGCCGGCTTCCGAGTTGGCGGCCACAGCCGCTTCAGAGGGGCTCAACGTGTGGCGATGCCCGAGCCAGGCCAGCAGCGCCTGAATCAGGGCGAAAATCAGACCCAACACGCCGAGCCAGGGGTGCAGCATGAACAGCACGGCTGTATAGATCGGTGCCCAGGGCGCGTCAAAGAAGGCAAAAATTCCGTTGCCAGTGAGGAACTGGCGCACCTGCAGCAAGTCCCCGAACGAACGTGCTGGCGACGTGCCCGCCAGACTCAAGTGTGACTCGAAACTGGCGTTGAAAACTTGCGTTCCAAGACGCCCATCGAGCCGTACACCGGCGCGCACCAGGACACGTGAACGCATCCACTCGGCAAACGCCATGACGCCAAACAAACCCAGTGTCAGCAGTGACATCGCCAGCAGCGTCAACTCGCTCTGACTGGCCAGCACGCGGTCATAGACCTGCAACATGTAGAGGGTAGGCGCGAGCATCAGCACATTGGCCAGCATGCTGAAAAAACCCACGATCAAGAACTCGTATCTGAAGGTCCACAAGGTCGCCGTGAGCTCACTGCGCTGGAAAAAGGCCGGTGTTTTCATATTCTTGTCCTGAATTCTCTCAAGCAGCCGCAACTGAAGCGGG
Organism: uncultured Rhodoferax sp.; assembly: GCA_964355195.1. Classification (GTDB taxonomy): domain Bacteria; phylum Pseudomonadota; class Gammaproteobacteria; order Burkholderiales; family Burkholderiaceae_C; genus Rhodoferax. The sequence goes on from CAYHDD010000081.1 coordinate 3,168, forward strand.
AGCCGGCCCCGCAGCGGACTGGGGCGTCTGCGGGGCATTGGCCTTGGCCAATGCCGCCAGCACTTCATCGCGCGGACCAAAAGCCCGGTTCTGACCCTCTTGCAGGATCAGCATCTTGTCGGCCACCGCCAGCACACTGGTGCGATGCGTCATCACTACAAAGGTCGTGCCACGTGACTTGAGCTGGGCAATGGCATTGTTCAGCGCTGCATCGCCAGAGTCGTCCAGACTGGAGTTGGGTTCGTCAAGCACCACAAACACCGGGTCACCGTAAAGCGCGCGCGCCAGGGCGACGCGTTGGCGTTGACCACCCGACAGCATGGCACCATCACGCCCTACGGGACTGTCATAGCCCTTGGGCAAAGCCATGATGCTCTCATGCAAGCCAACAGCGCGGGCAGCGGTCTGAACCTTGGCCTCATCGACCTCGCCAAAGCGCGCAATGTTTTCTGCCAGGGTGCCATCGAACAACTCGACGCCCTGCGGCAGATAACCCATGTGCGGACCGAGTTCGGCCTTGTCCCAGGTAAACACGTCGACGCCGTCAAGGCGTACCTTGCCGGTGGCCGCCGGCCACAAACCGACCAGCAGGCGCGCCAGCGTGGTCTTGCCGGAAGCTGACGGCCCAGCCACTGCCAGCACCTCTCCTGGCTTGAGGGCAAATGCCACGCCGCGCAAAATCGGCATCTGGGATCCAGGCGCAGCGGCCACCACGTTTTCGACCGCCAGAGCGCCTTGTGGCGGGGGCAAAGGCATGCTGGGTGGCCGCACCGGCAATGTCGTCAGCATCTGGTCGAGCCGGCCCCAGGCGTCTCGCACATTCACCACCGACTGCCATTGCGAAACAATCTGCACCAGTGGTGCCAGGACCCGCCCCCCCAATATGGAGGCGATGATCATCATGGCCGATCCACCGTTGAGCTCATTGCGCAGCATCAACCAGGCACCGAGCCCCAGCAGCATGGAACTGGTGGTGTTTTGCAAGAACTTGGAGGCCGCCTGAAAAGCACCCCCTGCATCCGATGCCTCTGCCTGTAGCCGAAGAAACTCACTCTGCTTGTCCATCCAGCGCCGATGGATGTCGCTCAGCATGCCCATCGCCTCGATCACCTGCGCATTGCGCAAAGAGCCATCGGCATATTGCTGCGCCGCAATGGCGCTGCGGTTGGCTGCCAACAAAGGCGGCTGCGTGCTGCGCTGATTGAGCCAGGCAATCACGGTCTGGATCACCGCCGCCGCCACTGCCGACCAGCCCAGCACCGGACTCATGGCAAAAATCAGAATCAGGAACACCAGAGAAACCGGGGCCTCCATGCAGGCAATCAGCACCGGCGTATTGAGAAACTCGCGCAGCGTGCGGAAGTCATTCATGGGTTGGGCTGTGCCGCCGGGAAGGCGCTTCATATGCGCTTCAAAGATGGCATTGAAGACCCGATTGCTCATGCGCTGGTCCATCGCCAGCGAGGCCTGGTGCATCAGCTGCCCGCGCGCCCAGTCCAGGACCTCCATCACCACAAAAACGGCCAGCACCAGCAAGGTCAGCATGGCCAGCGTCATGTGACTGCGGCTGTTCACAACCCGGTCATAAACTTCCAGCATGTAGGCAGAAGGGGCCAGAACCAGCAAACTCGCCACCACACTAAGCCAGGCGGCGCGTCTGAAGAATGGACTCAACTCGGCCATGCTCATGCGCAACTCTGAAGCGTTCTTTGCGGGACTCATACGGCCTCCTCGACCATCACATATTCAGGGATTTCAGCACTGCCAACCGCTACCGGCTCTGCCGTTGCAGGCTCCTGCTCATCACTGAACAGAAATGACAACTCAAACGTGCCATCAGCGCGGCGCGACAAGACGATCTCCAGCAACTTCTTTTCGTTGAAATTGGCTTCATCGGCCGGTTGCAAGGCCAGCGCAAAGCGGATGCGGCCGTCCAGCGTGTACATGGAAAGCTGACCCGCCTTCACTGAAAGCGTGTGGCGGTCAAAGTAAACCGGGCAGGTGTCGGCAAAACGCAGCAAGGGCAACGGTTTACCGGCCAGCCGCGTCAAATTGAACGGGCTTTGCGGACTTTGAAACAGCATCCGGCTAGTGCGCGAGACTGAATAGATGGCGTTGCAGACCATCTGCGAACCGAGTTCTGGAAAGCGTTGGCGCAGGCTGTGGTACATCAAGTGATGCAGCGCCACCCGGTTCCACACCTTGGTCTGCTGCACCGTGGGCGCCAGCGCGTTGCAGACCTTGGCAAAAGCCGCCTGCAAGGCTTGCAGACGAGCGTTTTGCTCAGGTGAGGCGTTCAGCGGTACGCGCAAGGTTAAATTCATATAGGAAGAAAGTGTAGCACATTCCTATATGAATATTTTCAAGCCGCCGCGATGAGCTCGGCCAACGACACGGATGATTGGGCCCTGGAATTACTGCGTCTGCGTCACGGAATTGATCACGACCGGCGTCACCGGAACGTCCGTCATGCCGTTGCTGGCGCTGGTTGGCACGGCAGAGATGGCGTCCACCGTCGTCATCCCTGAAATCACCTTGCCGAAGACGGCGTAACCACCATTCAAGGTATCCAGCGAGGTGTTATCTACCGTGTTGATGAAAAACTGGGAGGTCGCCGAGGCCGCCTCTGAAGTGCGCGCCATTGCCACCGCACCACGCACATTGCTCAAGCCGTTGCCTATTTCGAGCTTGATCGCTGCGCGCGTTGTGGCTGGCACCAGCGCCGCATCGAAGCCACCACCCCGAATCACGAAGCCGGGAATGACTCGGTGGAAGATCAGATTGTTGTAGAAGCTGGCATTGACATACTGCATGAAATTGAGCGCGGACACCGGGGCTTTGCCGGGGTCGAGTTCCATGACCATGTCACCCAGACTGGTCTTCACCGTAACCTGGGGCACTGGAATATTCACCGTGATGGAGCGTAGTACCACGCCACCGCCCGTCACCGCCACGGTCATATTGCCGGTCACTGTCGGCGTACAGGCATACACCTTTTGGGTCGGCGTCGCGCTTGCGATGACTTCGGCAATACCCGCGCAGGTTGGCGCAACGAGCACTACGCCCTTGTCCAGATTGGGACCCGTCACGGTGAAGTTGGTCGTGTTGCCATACATCAGGCGATCTAGCGCGATGTCGGTTGTTTCAAGGCCGCCACAGGCCGTCAGTGCCGTGGTGCAGGCCAAACTTGTGGCCGCTAATCTGAAATTCATTGTTTTTTACCTTCCACTTTCTTGCGTGCCAGATTATCTACGGCGGGGCTCACCACCAAAGAGCGTACTGCCAGACACGATCAGGGCCGAACCGTATTCGGGCACTTTCAGATGACCGGTCGAACAGATTGCCGCGTTGTCAAAGTTGAGCCGGCGCTCCAGTCCCAAGGGCCTGGACGAATCCGCCAGCACTGAGCGGCCAACTCAGGCTATCTTGCGCAAACTCGCAGGCGAAATGGTCAAGCGGGTAGGCCGACTCAGGATTTCAATCAGCACCATGGCGCGGCTTTCACCGTCATTCATTTGGTAGATGGCTTGCAGGCCGGCAAACGGGCCGTCCTTGATCTGCACCGCCTCGCCTGGATTGAACAGGCGCTGCGGCTCCCGCTCTGCCTCGCTGTGGTGAGCGCGCAGAACTTCGATCAGTTCGGAGTCAACCCTGGCGGGCTCGCTGCCAAAGGTGACCAGGCGGCAGACACCGATGGTGGAGCGGATCGGCCCCCAGCTCTTGCCAGCCATGCTGGTGTCCAGGCGTATGAACAGGTAGCGCGAAAAAAGTGGCTCTGGCACCAGCTTGATCACTCTTTGGCGCAGTCTTTCAGTGTCAACAAGGGGCAGGTAGCACTCGTAGCCCTGCTGCGTCAGATTGAGCAGGGCGCGTTGTTCCTGTCGCGGCTTGGTGTGAACGACGTACCAGTGCATGAACGGCTGGGATTACTGGGTTGACAGACGCTGGCGCTGCACCGTCAGGGCACTCAGACACCAGCGGAACTGGGTCAACCGGGCGTAGGCGGCCGAATACAGGAACGAATAGAGAGCAAAACCCAGCACCAAGGCGGGGGTGTTGCTCGGGTATTGCAGCGCAACAACGGCCGGCAACAAGGCAGGAAGCCACATGACAGCACCAGTGACCGAGTTGCGCACCAGGGTGCTGGCGTGTGGCAGCCAACGCCTGACAATACGGCGCTTGACCAGGCTGTGCAAATGCAAGCAATCTGCGTCGCCCGGGCTGGCGCGGCGACGCCAGCGGCGAATGATGCTGAAGATGACTTCCAGAAAGGGAAAACCACACACCAGGAGCGGCGCCCAGGCCGATACCTCAGGATGGCGATTGAGCAGCAGCACCGCCAGCCAGGCCACAGCAAACCCAAGAAAATAGGCTCCTCCATCCCCCAAAAACAACTTGCCCATGGGCCAATTGAGCAAAGCAAAACCCAGCACGACAGCAGCCAGAACAAGGCAGGTTTGAACCAAATCGGTATCGCCCAACGCGCCAGCCATGAGCGCTAATGCGCACAGGATGATGATCAAGGTGCCCGCCGCCAGGCCGTTGAAGCCATCGATGATGTTGATGGCGTTGGCCACACCGCCCACGGCAAAGGCAGTAAACGCAACCGACAACACGGTAAACCCAAGCAACCAGTCAAGCCCGGGGACGCTAACGTGGGTGATAGACTGCCCTGTAATGGCCCAAGCCAGCACGCCGGATGCCATGGTGGCCAACAGTCTTTTGGAGATGGAGACACGCTTGGTCAGGTCTTCTGCCAGGCCAAACACAAAGGCCGGCGCGCCCGCCAAGAGCAGAGGGCCGAGAATGGCCTGCAACGCTGGCGCGGCGAACGACCAAGCCAAGGCACAACCCACCAAAATAGCCACGCCGCCGATACGCGGTGTGGCTTCTGTGTGGAATTTCTGTACGCCCAGGTGGCTATCGTGGCTGTAGCGACCATGCCAGCCCTGAGTGCTCACCAAGACCACGCTGACAAGAAAGGTGCTCCCGAAAGCCAGAAACAAGATCGAAAACAAATGCATCCCCATCTACTCCGTTGTACCCACCAGGACCGTGTTCTTTTTTGTAGTCCGATGTTACCAGAGTGGCGCACTCAATCAGCGCTCAAATTGACGAAGGCATTTTTGATTCTGCCGGTGTTGCTTTCATAGTAGGCCGATGTGTTGCGGTCACGGTTGAAGGTCTGCACCAGGGAATCGCCGATTTTCGGAATTTCTCCGTAGCCTGCGGTCAGGCGGTTGTCACTGGCGAGAATTTTCGATTCGATGGTATAGACCCACTGGTTGCCACCGCGCAGCCCGAAATGCGCCAGACCGCTGCTCTTGCGTCCGCTCAGCGGCGTGATGAACTGGATGCCGGCAAATGAGGTCAGGGGTTGATCCTCACTCATGCGCGAGCGCTTGATGTAGATCGACAAGGTAGTGTCGCCATGCCAGAATTTTTGGCCCAGCATGAAGCCGTTGTCGCCACCCCAAAATCTTCCGTTGGTAAGTTCGGTACTGGTCTTCTGGGCATCGTCATAAACGTAGCGGTAGTTGAGCAGGTGATACTTCTTTTCGTTATTGAAACTTACCGTGTCGTTCTTGAAACTGCCGGCGGTGAGGCTCAGTTTGTGGCGTCCATTGTCACTCTGGCTGTTGGTCTCGATCTGGCTGCCATCCCACAGGTTGTAGGCCATGCCGGTGCTCAGGCGGGCCTGCGTGTTGATGGCCGGAAAGCTCAGCAGCTGATGCAGCATCCGCCTGGACGTGACCGACTTCATACGTGCTCCGTAGAAGGGGCCGTTCACATCGAAGTTTGACGTTCTGTAGTCCAGTGGGTGGATGTGGTTGACGTCGGTATAAGCGCCCTGCCAGAGCGGCAGCACGGTGT
>CAYHDD010000082.1:0-8991 GCA_964355195.1 uncultured Rhodoferax sp.
AAGCTCCATCGACTTTTCGGGTGGCTTTTCAGGTGCCTTCTCAGGTAGCGTTTCAGGTAGCTTTTCAGGTGGCAGTTCGATCGCCCGGGGCTTGATCACCGGCGGCACCGGCGCCTTGACCTCCATCACGGCCTTCGGCTCGGGCCTGGGCAGCGGCTGCGTCGCGGGTTTGGCAGGCACCTCGGCTGTCAGCGTGATCGGCGCCAGGTACTGCACAGCAGCGCGCAGCTGGCGCAGCACCGGTGGCGACTGCAAGACCAGCCACAGCAGCGCCAGGTGCATGACACCGGTGGTCAGCAACGCAGGCCTGGAAATGCGCCGCGATGCGCTCATGAGGCGATCAGCTCCCCGAAACGGGCCAGGTCCACATTGCCGCCGCTGAGGATGACCCCGACGCGCTTGCCGCGCAGCGGCAAACCGGCGTGGCAGGCGCCAGCAAAGCCCAGGCAGCCGGTAGGCTCGACCAGCAGCTTCATGCGCTCGGCAATGAAGCGCATGGCGCTCACCAGCTGCGCGTCGCTGGCAGTCAGGATATCTTTCACGTCACGCTGGATCACGCCAAACGTGTAGTGCCCCAAATGCTGGGTCTGTGCGCCGTCGGCAATGGTGTTGGGCGTCTCAATGTGAACAATGCGACCCGAACGCAGCGACTGCTGGCCGTCATTGCCGGCCTCGGGCTCGACACCGTAGACCTCGCAGTCCGGCGACAAGGCACGCGCCGACAGGGCCGAGCCACTGAGCAAGCCGCCACCGCCAAGCGGCACCAACAGGTAGTCCAGTGGGCCAACTTCCTGAATCAGCTCTTGCGCCGCCGTAGCCGCACCAGCGATGACATCCGGATGGTCGTAAGGCGGGATCAGCGTCAGGCCACGCTGCTGCGAGAAATCGCGCGCCATGGCCTCCCGATCCGCAGCAAAGCGGTCGAACAAAACCACCTCCGCACCGTAGCCACGCGTCGCCGCAAGCTTGGCGCCTGGCGCGTCCTGCGGCATCAAAATGGTGGCCGGCATGCCCAGCAACTGCGCCGACAAGGCTATCGCCTGCGCATGGTTGCCCGAAGAAAACGTGATCACACCAGCTTTCCTTTGCGCCGCGCTGAATTTGGAAAGGGCATTGAAGGCGCCGCGAAACTTGAAGGCCCCCATGCGCTGCAGGTTCTCACACTTGAAGAAAACTCGGGCGCCCAACGAGTCGTCGGCCGTACGCGAACGCATGACGGGCGTCCGGTGGGCATGAGTCTGGAGCCGCACTGCAGCGGCCAGCACATCGTCATAAGTCGGCAAGTTCAACATTCTGAAGATTCCGTTCGAGTCAAACAGGTCCTGGGAAGAAGCCGGGCCAGTGTATCTTGCTGCATACTTGTCACTGCCAAACTGGTCGCTCCATGTACGAATCAAAGACCCACCCACCGCTACCCCGCGCCCACTTTACATGGCGCATGTTGCTCCACGCGTCCATCGCGCTGGGTTTGCTCGGCGCATCGCTCGGGCTGGGAATCCTGGGCTACTGCCACTTCGAAGGTCTTTCGGTGCTCGACGCCTTCCTCAACGCCGCCATGCTGCTCGGCGGCATGGGTCCCGTGAACCCACCCCTCACGCCGGGCGGCAAGCTGTTCGCCGGGCTTTACGCACTCTATGCAGGACTGGTTTTCATCGTCACCGCCGCATTGATCTTCACCCCCATCGTGCACCGGGTATTGCACAAATTTCATTGGGATGACAAGACGTAGCGCCGGTGAAATCTGATGCCAGGTGGGGCCAGGAGCCTGTCGGACTTTGCAGGTGGGTGCGCCGGGGATGAATTCGGATGCAGCGCCAGGCGCGCCGACCGATCAGGATCTTGGCAATGGTGTGTCCGCGGTCACCGGTCCTGCCAACCGCAAAGGAGGTGCTCCGTGCCTGGTCGGCAGAGCCAGTCTTCAGTTGCCGAGTCTGGACAGCGCGCTGCGAGACAGGATTCTGACTTCACGCCGGTTGACGGCGAGGATTCCCAGTCGGCACAGGACCGAGAAAGCCCGGCTGACGGACTCCAGCGTGACGTTGAGGTAAGAGCCTATGTCACGTCGTGTCATGGGCAGAATGAATTGACTTGCGGAATAACCCATCGCCGCGAAGCGGTCAGCCTGAATACCCAGAAAGTGCGCCACGCGCACATCGGTCTTGGGCAAGTTGGTAAGGGCGTAAGTGCTCTGTTCTTGAATGATCTGGCGACTGATGGCCGAGTAGACCAGGCGCTCAAGATCGTTGCACAGGCGCTCCTGGGCAAACAGCTCATCGGCTGGAATCCTGATCAGATCGCAGTCGGTCAGCGCACAGACGTGGCTCATGTACTTGCCGTGACAAATTCCGTCCGAACCCAGCAAGTCGCCTTTCATCGGGAAGGCGATCACGTGTTCTGCCCCTTCGACGTCGGTGATCGACGTTCTCAAGGCGCCCAGGCGAACAACATAGAGGCCATCAAAGGTCTGGCCCATGCCCAACACCGGCTGACCGGCCTTGAGACGCCAGCGTCGAAACAGGCTGGCATCGTTGAGGTGACGAACCGGACCGTCAAACCGCAACAGTTTCAGGACTTCTGAGAACTCGGAGCAGGGCTCAGCCTGCAGCACCTTGTGGGGAGGGGTGCAGTAGGATGACTGCCATGGCAAGACGTTCGATCTCGACTCAGCATGCAGGTCAGACACGGTACAACTCCTGTCTTCTTGTTGAACGCAAAATTACGGTACCCCAGCGACAGCGCCAAGCGTAAGGCGCGCCTCAGAGCGGGTCTGTAGGGAGTTCTTGACGTTGCGCGTCGGCAAACAGCGACAACTGCGGTCGCGGTTGATTTGGATCAGACTCGACCTCGTGGCGCACATCGGCGTCCACCAGTCCGCAGTGAACGGCCAGACGAACCAGCGCGGTCACATCTGCCACGCCCAGCTTGGCCATCAGCCGGCTGCGGTAGGTGGCAACCGTCTTGGGCGACAAGTGAAACTCCAGTGCAATCCTTGAACTCGATTGGCCATTGACCACCATGCTGATGATCTGTCGCTCGCGTGGCGACAACTTGGCGAGCGCGTCGGCGGGTTTTGGCCGCATGAATTCTTCCAGCGCCAGACCGGCCAATTCGTCACCCAGATGCCGCTTGCCCTGAACAGCGCTCTCTATGGCACACATCAGCTCACTACCCGGCGACCCTTTGAGCACATAGCCCAGTGCCCCCAGGCGCAGCGACTCCGCCACATCACGCGGCTGCGCCGACATGCTCAGAATGACACAGCGCGTGGCCAGGTGGCGGCGCTGCAATTCAGCAAGCAACTCAAACCCCGAGCGACCGGCAAGACTGAGGTCCAGCAGCAGCACCTCGGGGTGCAAGGCCAGAATTTCAGACAGTGCCTGCGTCAAGTCAGCCGAGTCCCCAACAACCTGATGCCCTTTGGCTTCCAGCATGGCACGCAAACCCTCGCGCACGATTTGATGGTCATCGACCAGGTACAGACGGGTCATGACGGACTGACCCAACTGAATCGAACCTGGGTCCCCCGCCCTGGCGCCGAAGTCACACTGACACGCGCGCCGATCACTTGAGCCCGTTCTTGCATGCCCAGGATCCCCAGGTGGCGCACCTGGCGTTCAGACGTTTGCTCGGCCATGCCTAAGCCATCGTCGACAACCTCGAGCTGCAGCGCGCTGGCCGAACCCGAGAGATGCACCGATATCGAAGGCGAGTCGGAGTGCCGAAGGGCATTTTCAATCGCCTCGCGGGCCACCATGAATGCGGCATATTCGACATCCGGTGGCCAGCGAATCTGGGCGCTTGTTGGCGCGACACGCAGCACCATGTCAATCTGCGGCCAACTCAGCGCGCGGTTGCGCAGTTCGTTTTCAAGGGCCGCCGCGAAACCCTGCTCCTCCAACAGAGGAGGACGCAGCTCCGCCAGCACCTGCCTGATCTGCTTGATCGCCTGACCAATCAGCACGCCAAGGTGGCCTTGCAGACGAGCCACCTCCACCGACACCGCAGCCGGCTGGGAACTCTGCAGCGTGAGCACCGTTTCGTGCACCATGCGGATGGCGGCCATGGTCTGGCCCAGGTGATCGTGCAAGGTCTGCGCCATACCCTTGACGAGCGTTCGTTCCTGCGTCATCAGCCGCTGCGTCAGCTCGGACAGTTGCTCGCGCGAGCGCCGAAACTCGGCGTCCAGGAGCAGGCGCTCGGTGAGGTCGCTCACCATGACCATTCGCGCCGAAACGCCAATCAAATGGAGGTCTTGGGTGACGATCTCCACCTGCATCAGCTCCCCATTGCGCTTGCGGTGGCGCCAGGCACGCTGCGCAACCCGTTCGATCAAGGGCAGCTTGAGGCATTCAGACAGCCTTTGGAGCTCGTCGTGGGGGTGCAGATCGGGCAAGCTCAAGGCGATGAAATCCTCTTCGCTGTAACCGTAACTCTTCAGGGCCGCCGGGTTGACAGCCAGCAGGCGCAAAGTCTGGGTGTCATAGACCCACATCGGCAACGGATTGCGCGTAAAGAGCTGCCGAAGGTCGGCATCGACGTCAGCGAAGAGGTCTTGCGAACGCGCATTCACAGGGGGCTGCTTTCAGGGTGGACTGTCCAAACTCGCAAGGCAATGCTACAGCAGACCTGTAGTGCGGTAAAGCCGCGCCGCAAGAGGGCGGAGCCGGTCAAAACTGCCAAGCACGCCGATGTTGCGATTTATCAAATGCCGCTGCATGCCACTGGCTATGCTGGCTCGCTAATGGGTGCGGCCGACGGGTGTCTGGCCGGCGCCGGACCACGGAGAACCAAGATGACCAGCCACATCGCAGCCAGTCCACACTGGAACACCGCAGCGGTCGGCCTCACAGAGGTCGCCCTTCAGACCGACCTCGCTGCCCTGCAAACTCAACTGCGTTTGCACATGTGCCAGCCAATGCATCGGCAACTGCTCACACTGCGTCCGGCAGCACACGACCTGCGCGGCTTTGTCACCGCGCACAGTGTCACAAGCCTCGCATTGGGTGCGCTGCTGACCAGCGTTTTGTGCGCCTGGTGGTAGGGCTCGGACGGTCCGGGTGATCGGGCTGCCCACCTGAAATGGATCTGCATGGAAGCCTCCCGATTGCGCGCTTTGGTGCCGGATGCATCGGTTGCCCTATGTGACATTCTGTCGGACACCAGAGGGCCACTGCAAGCACCGATACGCTCCGAACTGTTCGGCCTGGAACGCTTTGCACAGCATGGTCGCAGCCTCGGCGAAAGCCACCACACCACTCGATCCGCGTCGCGCTGGGCCAGCTTCTTTCCGCAACTTCGCGAGAACATCGACGTCCTGCGCCAAGCACACCAGTACATCGGGGCGCACGCTGGAACGGGCTACGACATCAGCCCAGCGGCCGAGTGGCTGCTGGACAACTTCCACCTGATCGACGCGCAACTGAGGGAAATTCACGAGGGTCTGCCGCACAGCTATTTTCGGGGTCTGCCGATCCTGACGGACGAACCGCTGGTCGGCTTGCCGCGCATCTACGGCGTCGCCTGGGCCTTTGTGGCCCACACCGATGGCGCCTTTGACGAGACCTTGCTGATCCAGTTTCTGAATTCTTACCAGGAATCGCACGACCTCAACCTGGGCGAGGCCTGGGCTCTGCCAACTACCTTGCGCGTGGTACTGATCGAGAACCTTCGCCGACTCGCTGAACGAGTGGCCGCCAACAAGGCGGCACGCGAACTGGCCAATCTGTGCTGCGAACAGCTTGACAACCACAGCATCGACAAGCTCAACGAACTGCTCGGCGCGTTGGAACGGCGTGGCGTCGGACGAACCTTTCTGGCACAAATGGCGCAGCGCCTGCTCGACCGTCGCATGCTGGGTGATGCGCAACGCTATGGCCCCTATCAGGACTGGCTGCGTGGCGCCGTGCCTGACGCTGGCGCTGCGCGCGCGCAACAGACGGCTGATCAGGCGGCTGACAACCTGAGCGTCAGCAATGCCGTCGTATCGCTGCGTGCCATCGGCGACGCCGATTGGTCCGAAATTGTTGCGCGCAGCAGCAGATTGATGCGCCTGATGCTCAGCTCCAAGGTATTTGAGGCCGAGGAAACCACGACGCGTGACCAGACCCTGCACGCGATTGAGCGTCTGGCACATCGTGCTCGATGCGGCGAGGTGGCGCTCGCCCAGACCCTGCTCGACCTGATGCACAGCGACAGTGCAGCTGACGCTTCCCTGCCCGGCTACTGGTTGTCCGGCGCCGGTCAAACGCAACTCTGGCGCGCGCTCGGGCTGCGCCCCAACGCGCGTTTCTACTGGCAGGCGCTGGTGCGGCACGGCGCGCTGGCGGCCTACCTGGGCGCGCTATTGATCGGGACCAGTTGCCTAGTAATCTACCTGTTGCAACTCCAGGCACCCCCTACCGCATGGAACTGGGTCACCCTGTTGGGCGCAGCAGTGATGCTGTTTCCCGCCTCGGAGACGGTGCTGTCCATCATCAACCGCCTGATCAGCGAGTCGATACCGCCACACCAGTTGCCTCGGCTGGCCCTCCAGAACGGCATACCGCCGGAGCACCGGGTGGTGGTCGTCATACCGGCCCTGTTGACGAGCCCCGGATCTGTGCGGGCCCTGGTCAATCGTTTGCATCTGCACTACCTGGCCAATCCGGAACCGGAGGCCCAATTTGCACTACTAAGCGACTGGGCTGACGCTGACAGCCTTCAAAGCTCCTCCGACCAGCCTCTGCTGACGCAGGCGGCGCGACTGCTGAGCGAACTCAATACTCGCCATCCGGTTGGACCGGCGCAGCCCGAGCGGGCGCCTCGCTTCCTGCTGTTGCACCGCGAGCGCACTTTCTGCGAAACCGAGCAACGCTGGATGGGCTGGGAGCGCAAGCGCGGCAAACTTGAGCAGCTGATCGATGCAGCGTCCCGAAACTCGACCACGGCCTTTCTGGACCTGGGAACGCTCTCTCAGCTGGCGACGCAAACCCGCTACATCGTGACGCTTGACAGCGACACGGTGCTTCCGCCCGGGCGCCTGCGCGAGCTGGTCGGGGTTGCAGCCCATCCACAGAACCAGCCCCGACTGGCTGCCGACGGACGTTCGATTGTCAGCGGCTACGCCATTCTGCAACCGTGCATTGCAACGCCCCTGCCAACCCCCCAGGAGTGGACGCTCTACCACTGGCTCTTTGCCGGACAGTGCGGCATCGACCCCTACAGCGCCGCCAGTTCGGAGGTCTACCAGGACCTGTTTCACGAAGGCAGCTTCACTGGCAAGGGTCTGCTCAACGTCGCGGCTTTGCAGGCCGTGCTGGCCAAGCGACTGCCGTCAGGCCAGGTGCTCAGCCACGACCTGATCGAGGGCGCCCTGACGCGCTGTGCCACGCTGAGCGACTTGACACTGCTGGAAGAAGCACCATTTCACAGCGATGTGGCAGCCTCACGCCTGCACCGCTGGACCCGTGGTGACTGGCAACTGCTGCCATTCCTGCTGTCTGCGAAGAGCTTTGCACTGCGTCCTATCAATCGCTGGAAGATTTTCGACAACCTGCGTCGCTCCCTGGTGGCACCGATGTCGCTGGCCTTGATCCTCCTGTCACTGGCGGGTGTCGTCGTCTCGCCGCAGGTCGCACTCAGTCTGGTCTTTTCAGCATTTGTCATAGGTCCCTTGATGGGTGCGGTGGCCGCTCTGGCACCGAGCCGCGGGCACGTGGCACTGGACCTTTTCTACCGTCAGGCGGGTGCGAACTTGCTGCGCGCACTGGGCGCCGGTCTGTGGCATCTGTGCCAACTGCTACAGGACGCCCTGGCGTCAGTGGACGCCATTGCCCGCGCTCTGTACCGGCTGCTGCTGAGTCGGCGTCACCTGCTGCAATGGACTACCGCGGCCGCAGCGCAGGCCCAGGTCAAGTCCGGCCTGCTCGCTCTCAGCGTGCAACACTGGAGAGAACCGGGACTGGCGCTGCTCTTGTTGGCCACCCTGCTCATGCACCCGAACGATCGGCTCCCACTGGCCGTTCTGCTGACTTTGGTCTGGGCTGCATCGCCCCTTTGGACATGGTTGGCCAGTCGGCCCCAGGCAATGCCTGAGCACACACCGGGGTGGCCGCAAGACAAGGTCTACCTGGAGGGCGTTGCGCGCGACACATGGCGCTATTTTGAGCGTTGCGTGCACGCTGGGGAAAATCACTTGCCACCGGACAACTTGCAGATGACGCCGCACGAGATCGTGGCCCACCGGACTTCGCCAACCAACATCGGCCTCTACCTGCTCAGCGTGGCGTGTGCCCGGGAGTTTGGCTGGATCGGAACGCAGGAGTTGCTCGCACGCCTGGAAGCCACCCTTCAGACGGTGCAGGGCCTGCCTCGGCATCGTGGACATCTCCTGAACTGGTACGACACGGAGCGTTGCGCGCCACTGCTGCCCATGTATGTCTCGAGCGTCGACAGCGGCAACCTGAGCGCTCACCTGTTGGCACTGGCCGAGGCCTGTGCTGAGTTGGCTGGCGCACCGTATGACCTGGTCCCGCTGGAGCGCGCGTTGCGGACTGCCCGGCAACGCCTGTCGCCTCTGCTGCGAGACTTGTCCGAGCTGGCGCCGGATTTGCCTCTCAACTGCGCGCTCGCGCGCCTGCTCGCCAGCGACGACGCACTGCGCGAATGCCGCCAAGACCCGGTGGCGGCCAAGCGCTTGGTAGCGCAGGCTCGCGTTGATCTGACGACTCACCTGATGCAGGCCGCCGAAGCGAGCGTCAACGCCGCGCCCACACGTCACAATGAACTGGCGTGGTGCCTGGGTGACTACATCAGTACTCTGGACTGTGCTTGCACCGATGTCCAGGCCATTTCCGGTGTGGATGGGAGCGGCGCAGACGGACCGCTGCAGGCCAAACGTCGCTTGCTGGCGCTGGCCACGCGCTGCGAGAAGTTGGCCTGGGAGGCCGATTTTTCATTCCTGTACCACCCCAAACGGCACTTGCTGCACATCGGCTACCGCGTTGCCGAGCA
>CAYHDD010000083.1:0-8989 GCA_964355195.1 uncultured Rhodoferax sp.
TGGTCAGCGTCCTTGAAGTTGCGGTAGGTCTGCGCGCCATCGGCAAAGTCGAACAGGGTTTTGAAATTGTTCGACTGCTGGGCGTAGACCGCGGCGAGTTGTTGCGCACCCGCGTCATTTTTGAGAAGCAGGCGTTTCTGGATGACTTCAGCAACGTCCGCGCTGGTGAGCTTCATGCGGCTGTTAAAGCGTGCCTGAATCTTGGTGAAATCGTTGCTTTGCTGCTTACTCATTTCGCCGACGACAGCGTTCATGTCTTCCTGCGCAGTGACGATGACCCAGGCGCGACCATTGCACTTGGTTGCCAAACTCTCGGCAACGGTTTGCAGGTTGGTCATGAGCTTGGTGTTGTCGGCGATGTACTGGCCGACCTCATCGACGAAGAAGTTAAGGCGGAAATTGGGCGCCTGTTTGTCGATCCAGGCCTGCACGTGGTTGGCAAAATCTTCGATAGAGAGCCGGTAGTCAAGCCGGAATTTGTCCAGCACATCAGTTGTCTTTTGGCCGGTTACCTGACTAAAAGCCTGATCAATGAAGGATGCGACGCGAGCCGGTCGGGCGCGTCCCCAGTCCCAATCGTTGGATGCAAGTTGCTTGAACTCCGTCTTGAAGGCCTCGAACAGGCCATCGTTGTCCAGATCGCGTTCAAACTGGGCAATGTAGGGTTGCTTGCCGTAATAGCCACAGGTCTCATCGAACACTTTGACGAACACAGCCAGCAGCGCATCGCTTTGGGTCTTGCTGATGACATCTGCTTTTTGATCGATGTTGAACAAAATGCTTTTTGACGGAATCGCGACGGCCTTTTCCAGAGCGGCAGCCAAAATCTTGTCGCCCTGAATCTTGGGCAGAAAGATGTCGAGCGCCTTCGCTCCGTCAACGGCGCGATTTTCCAGGACCAGCGCCAGTATCTTTAGCAAATGCGATTTGCCCGACCCGAAAAAACCGGAAACCCAAACGCCATTGGCACCGTGGTAGTTGTTGTAGGCATCAAGAAACAGATCCAGGCGCTTGGCGACTTCATTGGTCAGGACGTATTCCTCCAATTCGCTTTTAAGGCTGGCTTCGTCATCTGCCTTGATGACACCTTCAATCGGACGGTTGACGTCCCGCTCGAATATGGTTTTGAGTTCCATGTGCACTGCTCTCACACCTGATAGTCGTAAATATTGAAGGCCCGGTAGTACTTGTCGTCACGCAGCCGGCCGAACAGTTCAAGAGAAGCGCCGGTTTCTGCAGAGTGGGAATAGCAGCCGGGGAAGAACATCACTGTTGGCTGAAGCTTTGCGGCTTTCTGCAAGTTGTTGAGCACATTATGAGAACGGATGAATGGGAAGACCTCTCCGACACCTGAGATAAATAGAACATCAAACGCCTCTTGCACCATTCGATCTGTCATCGCTGGAACCAACACGGTCTCAACGTCCAGAATTGACTGGAGGTCCTCAAGCAATTTGGTCTTGGGCATCTTGGTTTCTTCTGCGAGATACCAGTCCCAATCACCAGCCTTTTTAAGAAGGGCTATGGATAAATCGTAAAGATCGATTTCAAGTACGCGTACGCCCTGCTGATTCAGGCGATTAGCGAGCTGTCGCTGCATCTTTGTCATGTCCACGGAGTCCGACGGCTTGTAGTCGCAGATGAAGAATGGCACCTCGTTGCCAAGCCCTTCCATCCTTAGAAAACGCTGACTGCTCACAACCTGCAGCAGGTGTTCAAAGCGTTCAGCAATCGATTGCTGCCCAATGGTTCGGATCATAGCTGCCACCTGTTGATGTCTGCATCCGCTAACGGAAAGATCAAATATGCCTCAAGCTGGCGGGCGGAAAGGAGTGCAGCGATTCGAGGCGTCAACATGGCGGGTTGAATCAGGTTTTCAGGGGAGATCAGGTCTGCCTCGCGCATCATCCGAAACAGGTTTTGGCGCAACTTATTCTGCGTTGAGGGTGCCGTGCGATCCAATTCATCATGCCACATGGCCTTGCCGTTGAAAAAAGCATCAAAGTCTTTGAGACTGAGCATTTGGCGCAGCGTCACAAAATACTCTCGCAGCACTTCGACGGCAAACTCCCGGATGAACGCATAGCGCAAGCACGCTGCCATCCAGAGCAAATAGCCACGCTCTAGCAGCGTGCCATCCACAACGCACTGCAACTCCGGTACGCAAAGATGCTCAAGCCGGCTCACCACTTCCTGGCTGATACGCAGTGCGGCCGCAGCAGTACGGACCTGCAGGAGGTTCTTCTCCCGAACATGATTGCGGGTCAGCTTCCAGTCCAAGGTCTTCAAATACAGATCAGCGACCATGGCGGACTCTGGCAAGAACAGGCCACCCGTTGTAAACGAGAGGCGATAAGGTACGTTGGTCATCGCCCGCCTTCACTGCATTTCACCGAAGCATCCACTTCCACCCGTTTTTGGAGCGGTTATCGCCCAAAATTGAGCCGCATTCTTCGAATGAATTATCCACTACAGATGAGCCGTTTCACTCTGTATTCCGGTCAATGCACCGTGCAGACCATGCACGGATCAAAGGAGCGCACGATGTGCTGCACGGCCGCACTCTGGCCACGCTCGCCGCTGGCGCTGTCGATGAGCGCTCCAACCAGCGCCGTTTCCAGCGCGCCGGGCCGGCCAGCAGCGTCGCGCGGCGAGAAGTTCCAGCTGGTGGGCGCGACGATCTGGTAGTGCGCGATGCGACCGTTCTCGATCTTCATCCAATGCCCGAGGGCGCCGCGTGCCGCCTCGGACAGGCCAATGCCCTGCCCCTGGGTCGGCAACGCCTGCACCTGGTGGTAAGGCTCATGCTTTTGCAGTGCCAGCAACCACTGTTCCATCAGCGGCAGAATGCGCGCGATCTCCAGCAAACGTGCCAGGACCCGGGTGTAAACGGTGCCGCCATGCGCTAGGGCCAAGGCGCGAATCAAGGGCTGACCATCGACCAACTGCCGCGCGATGGCACCGGTCTCCAGCACCTGGCCGGCCAGCCGTGGCGCCTTGTTCCAGGTGTAGGCACCCGGCTTGTCAGGTTCAGGTTGCGTCAAGCCGTCCAGCGGGTGCAGGGGCTGGCCAGAATCACCCTCGGCCATCCAGGCATGTCGCATGTCTTCGCTGATCTGGGCCGGATCGAACGCCAGACGTTCTTGCATGCTGGCGTCCCAGACACCCGGACACAGCGCGTGCACACCGTCCACCAAGGGATAGGCGCCATAACTAAGGTAGAGGCCCGGACCGGGTCCCATGTCGATCAAAGCGGCGTCGGCCGCAATCTCCATGAATAGCGCCATGTCACTGCCTTGCGCACGCCCCTGCCAGCGTTGCAAGGCCTGCGCGTCCGTCAGGTGAGCCACCTCTTCGAGCGGCGTACCGAACAGGGTCTGCTCCAGGAACGTGCGCATCTCGCGCAGGCGTGACAACAGGCGCACACGCTCGGAGGCCTCAATGGCACGAGAGGTTCCGCCGGGCAAAATGGCGCCGGTGTGCGGCCACTTGCCCCCCAGCGTGCCCATCAGCTCCAGCCAGCGTGCGCGCGCCGCCAGCGCCATGCGACTGTGCAGGCCGGCACCGTCAGCGCTGCCGGTCAGAGGCGCAAAGCGCTGCAAAGCCTGCCCATACCAGCGCCGCTCGGCGTAGACCTTGCGCGTGAAGTCGGGCATGAAGAAGGCATAAAAATGCGTCAGGTGGTCGGCCAGGTTTTCGCAGGCCAGCATCAGGTTGGTGGCACGCTGCCCATTGGGCGGCATCATCACCCCGGAGCCGTCGGCCAGCGCCTTCGCCGCAGCCACCGATTGCGACACCGAACAGATGCCGCAAATGCGCGGCACGATCGTCAGCGCATCGAGCGGGTCGCGCCCCAGCAGCATGCCTTCAAAACCACGGTACATCGGCGCCTTGACCCGGGCCTCGACCACCCTGCCATCCTGCACCTCAAGCTGAACCTCGAGGTCGCCCTCGACACGGTTGAAAGGGCCCAGAATCAAGCGGGTCATGACGTGTTGCGCGCTAGCGCAGTCCGGTTTTGCGCGACACCGGCGGCAGCGCCAGATGGTCGCTGTGCGAGTTTGCCTTGACGCGCTTGGGTGTGGCGCTTTTCGACAGCGAGGTCAGCGCCACAAACCAGGCCTTGGGCATGTCGATCGGCAGGCCAATCGGAATACCGGCCAGTTTGGGCGTCAGATGAAACGGATGGCCGGGGCTTTGAAATCCAGGCTCGGTACAGCTGATGCAGGCGTAGCCGGCGCGCGTGCAAGAGCCGTCGCCGTTCCACAGACGCGTGTTGCAGTCGGCGTGCGCCTGCGTGCCCTTGCAGCCCATGTTCTCCATCGTGCAGCCCAGATCGGAGGGCTTGGCAGCGCTAGCCTTGTACTCGTAATACTCGTTGCGCGTGCAGCCGTGATGCACCAGTTGGTCGGCATAGAAACGTGGTCGCCCCAGGGCATCCAGATCGTCCGGCCGAATCCAGCCCGCGGCCAGCGCCATCAAGCTGTCGGCAACCCAGCCCGGGTGCGTCGGACAACCGGCAACGTTGATCACCGGAAGGCCCGTGCGAGAGCGAAAATGTGGTCCCAGCAAGCCGCCCGGCCGCTGGTCTTCGTGCTGCAAGCCGCAGGCGTCGGTGGCATTGGCGCCGCTGGCGCTGATACCGCCCCAGGCGGCGCAACTGCCAACCGCCACAACATGCTGGGCGACACCAGCCAAGTCAGCCACCCACTTGATCATCGGGATGTCGGTGCCGGCCAGCACATGAAAGCGGCCACTGCCATGCGGCCCGCGCAGCAGGGCGCCTTCGATGCACAGCGCGTCGAGCCGCACGCGCCCGAGCAGACAATCCTGCATCAGATCGGGCAAGTCGCGCTCCTGAGCCATGGAGAGCGCCGGATGCCACAGCAAGTCGATGCCGTTGCCACGCAACCAGGCCGGGAAATCGACCGTGTCGGCGCCCAGCAGCGACATGCTGCAGCCACCGCAACCACCCGCCTGTAGCCAGAGCACATTGAGCGTCATAAGGGCTCCAGTTTAATCACTTGAGAAGTAGGCCTACACGATGCAACTGACGCAAGGATCAAACGCCGCGGCCAGCGTGCGCGCAGCGTTGCTGTCGTCGGCTGACAGACCGGCCAGCGCCTGCGCCAGCGTGCCGTCGGGATGAAAATTCCACTCGGTCGGCGCCAGCACACGATAGTCCTGCACACCGCCTTCTGCATCCGCCTGCATCCAATGCAGCAGCAGGCCGCGCGCCATCTCGCACCAGGCCAGGCCCTGGCGCTGGCCCAGCGCAAGCGCGCCGCTGCTCAGCAACGACGATGCAGCAGAACCGTCCACCGGCGGCTCGGCGCTGGCGAGCTCAATCAGTTCCAGCCAGCGCGCACTCAGGCGCGTCCAGGCGCTGGCGGGCAAGCGCGTCCCGGCCTGCCGATGACGCAGGCGTGACCAGGCTCCGGTCTCGACACACTCACCGCGCCAGCGCGGCCGCTGCGCAAAGTCGGATTCGGTGGCCAAGCTGTGCGCCAGCGCGCGCAATTGTTGGCTCTGGCGCAGCGGGTCGGCGTCGAGCAATTCCAGGCAGTGCATCGACAGCCCCAGGCTGCCAGCCAGCGGCTGCCAGGCCGCCAGACAGCGTGCTGGCAGCAGACGCGCCGCCTCGGCAGCACACCAACTTTCCAGCGCCGTCGGCTGGCGCATGTCCGCCAGCCACAGCGCGGCGTCCTGCTGCAACACGGCGCTTTCCAGCCATGCGCGCAGGGCTGCCAGCGCCGCCCAAGCCGCAGGCGCATCGCCCGGCGCGCGAGCGGTGCCGAGCGGTAACGGGCAGCCACGCAACCAATCCATCTGTTCTGAACCCACTCCCAATTGTGGTAAGCGCTGCGGCCAGTCCAGCGCGATGCTGCGCAGGTGATCGCGGGCGGTCTCCAGCAGCAGGAACACTGGCACCTGATCGGGCACCAACACCCCTGACTCCGCCCGCGCCGCCGCCTGCGCCAGGGCAGCGCAGC
Source organism: uncultured Rhodoferax sp. (assembly GCA_964355195.1). Lineage (GTDB taxonomy): Bacteria > Pseudomonadota > Gammaproteobacteria > Burkholderiales > Burkholderiaceae_C > Rhodoferax. The sequence continues at coordinate 5,994 of CAYHDD010000083.1, forward strand.
GCCGATGGGCGTGCGCGCACAAGGTGAAGACGCTGGCCAGGCTGCGCCCCAACGGCTCGCCCTGTTGCCCCTGGAGCAAGCGCCCGAGTCGGCCCCCGCTCAGCACCGGGCGCTGGCCGGCAATACTCGGCCACTGACCCGGGCTGAGCAGGTATTCGCCACTGAGTACCTCCCAGGCTGAGACAGCGCTACTCATGTCGCCCCCGTCCCTTGCAGCAGCAGCCAACTGTCACGCAACTCGCGCTTGAGCACCTTGCCGATTTCACTGCGCGGCAAATGCTCGACGAAACGCAGATCAGCCAGGCGTTGCGTCTTGCCGACGCGCGCGTTGATCCAGGCCATCAACTCTGGGGCAGTCACGCTGCTGGCCTCACGGCGCACGACGAAGGCCACTGGCGTCTCGCCCCACTGCACCGAGGGCACACCAACCACCGCCACTTCGACCACGCCAGCATGCGCGCACAGTTCGGCCTCCAGGTCGCTCGGGTAGATGTTGAAGCCGCCACTGATGATCAGGTCCTTGCGCCGGTCCAGCAGCAGCAGGAAGCCGTCGGCATCAAAGCGTCCGACATCGCCGCTGCGAATGTAGCGCTCCCCGGCGGCGCTGAACCACTCGACCTCGCGCGTCTTCTCGGGCTGCCGGTGGTAGCCGTTCATCATGCTCGGTGAACGGCCCACAACTTCACCCACTGCGCCCGGCGCGTCGGAGGCCAGCTCGCAGCCCTGCTCGTCGATCAGGCGGATGTCGCTGCCCGGCGCCGGCCGACCGACCGTGTGCAGTTTGTCCGGATGCGCATGGGCTTCCAGGATGCAGGTGCCGCCGCCCTCGGTCATGCCGTAAAACTCGATCAGACCGCCTGGCCAGCGCGCCAGCACATCGGCTTTGAGGGCGGCAGAGAACGGCGCGCTGGTGCAGAACTTGGCCTGGAAAGATGCGAGGTCAAAGTCATTGAAAGACGGTTGCGCCATGATGCGCTGGTACTGCACCGGCACCAGCATGCTGTGCGTGGCGCGGATGCGCTCGGCCGTTTGCAGATAGGCCAGCGCGTTGAAGCGGGACATCAGGTGCACACAGCCGCCAAAGCCGATGGCCGGAAAGAACGACACCAGCGTGGTGTTGGAATGCAGCGGCGTTGCCAGCAGCGTGACGCTGCTCGGCGCGTAGCCGTAACTGCGCGAGCGCTGGATGTGCGCCCAGCGCATGGCATGCGACTGCACGATGCCTTTGGGCGTGCCGGTGGTGCCGGAGGAATAGATGATGTTGAAGGCTTGCTCAGGCGAGCCCTCGACCGCCACCGGCGCCACGCTGGCAGCGGCCAGCCATTCAGTCCAGCCCAGGCCCGGCGCCGAGTCATCCAGTGTGATGCAGACCGGCGGTTGCCCCGGCGTCGGTGCGCTATCGGCAAAGCGCCGTGCGACCTCGGCGTCAACAAACAGGCGCTGCGCCTGCGCGTCATGGAGCATCAAGAGCAGGCTCGCCACTGTCAGCGAGGGCGCCAACGGCGCCACCACGCCACCGGCGCGCAAGGCGCCCAGAAACAGCGCCGCGTAAGCCACGGAGGGCGCGGCGCAGATGGCAATCACCTCACCCTCTTGCAGGCCCCCCTCCTGCAAAGCACTGGCCACGCGGTCCATCAAGGCATCCAGCGCGCCATAGTTCAAGGCCTGCCGACCATCGTCCAAAGCCGGCGCCTGCGGCGCACGCACGGCATGCTCGCGCACCAGGTCGGACAGGCTGCGAAAGGGGGGCAACACAATGCCTACTTCACCGGAACGACGACGGATGGCGTCACGCCCAAACGCTTGGCGCGACGCGCAAATCGACGGTCGTCGAAGCTCAAGAATTCAGCGCAATGACTGCTAGCCAACAGGTGCAGCGCGTCGGCGAAGTCCAGCCCCTGCGTGTGCCAGACCAGGGCATCGGCGATGCGCGACCATTCCTCAACGCTGACGTTCGGCAAGCCAAGCAAGTGTTTGACAACGCGCACGAAATCCTCGGCCGCAAAACCATAGAAGGCGCGCAAGACCCATTCAAGTTCAAGAATGACGGTCAGGGGTACGAAAATCCGAGGGGAAGTTGTCAGGAGTCGATGGGCAATCGGGCGCTGTCTGGCTGCCTCGGGGTCGGCCGGGTCATTCACATAAAACCGGGCCAGGATGTTGGTATCAAGGGCGATCATCCTTCACTTCCCGCATCGCCAGAGCGACATCGAAATCGGCAAGCCGACGTTCGCCAGGCCGTTTGCAAACCAGCATGCCAAAGCCATCTTCGACACTGCTTGGAGTCACCCGACGCTTGACCTCCACGTGGATGACTTGACTTTCCAGGCTGAAATCGAGTTGACAGCCGGGCGTGATACCCAAACGGCGACGGATTTCTACCGGAATGACGACCTGGCCTTTATGGGAAACAGTCACTGTGGGCATAGCAGCCTTCTCTCTTACTTGGTAAGAACAGTTTAGCATTCTGTGGCCTTGTGTGCACTTCACGATCCGCCAATTCACCGCACCCGACCCACCCGGCGGGAATGCCCTCTTGACAGCAGACATCAATCGGCGAACAAAGAGCCAGTGGTCAGCCAATAAAGCCAAAAGTTTCATCACCACGACAGGGAGGCAGCATGTCAGACAAGCGCGCAACTTCAAGCGTGGCCCACAAGGCCAAAGCGCTTCCACTGCACATCGGACCCAACGCCGTCAGCGGCGCTGCTTACGCCGGCTGGGACGGGCCACTGGTGGCCTGCGAATTCGACGCCAACGACATGGCCGCCATCGCCCAAGCTAGCGTCAATCACCTGTCCTCGCAGCAAGGACCTGAGGTTGGCGGCGGCGACCTTCGACAGGCTTCGACTGCAACGGTCAAAATAGGCTTGCGCCCGTTCCTTGCCCTCCAATTCAAAAAGAACGATAACTTTCCGGAACTCGGCTGACGCGGTGTGTCGCGTTTGATGCCCACCCTCAATGAACTCAACAAGATCGGACACCAAGTTGGCGAG
>CAYHDD010000084.1:0-8966 GCA_964355195.1 uncultured Rhodoferax sp.
CCAGCATGCGCCCGAAATGAGTGACGGCCTGCGCATGAAGCCAGCCTTTGTGGAAGCCGTGATTGAGGACATCATCAAGCCGGTGCTGCCCAAGGAGTGGCTCACATCCGAAACCAAGTACTTGATCAACCCGACCGGTCGCTTTGTCATTGGCGGCCCACAAGGTGACTGCGGTCTGACCGGGCGCAAGATCATCGTCGACACTTACGGCGGCGCCTGCCCGCACGGTGGCGGTGCCTTCAGCGGAAAGGACCCCTCCAAGGTGGACCGCTCGGCCGCCTACGCGGCGCGCTACGTGGCCAAAAATATTGTGGCGGCAGGTCTGGCGCGGCAGTGCCAGATTCAGGTCGCGTACGCCATTGGCGTGGCCAAACCCATGAACGTGACGGTTTACACCGAGGGTACCGGCGTCATTTCCGACGAGGCGATCGCGGCGCTCGTGCACGAGCACTTCGACCTGCGTCCGCGCGGCATCATCCAGATGCTCGACCTGCTGCGTCCGATCTACGAAAAGACCGCTGCCTACGGTCATTTCGGCCGCGAAGAACCCGAGTTCACGTGGGAGCGGACAGATAAGGCACAGGTCTTGCGCGCAGCGGCGGGTCTCTAGAAAAACGGCCCCGCCGGCCCAGCGCACATGAAGCTGCAGACCCAACGCTGGATCGACCGTTGGCTGGGTCAATTGCTGTGCGCACTGGTGTCACTTTGGGCACGATGGCTGGCGCCTCGAGCGCCGCAGTTGCCGGATTCACCACACCACATCTTGGTCATTCTGCTGTCGGAGATGGGCAGTGTGGTGCTGGCGGGTCCGATGTTTGCGGCGCTGCGCCAGCGCTATCCGGGCGCAATGCTGCACGTCCTGCAACTCAAAAAGAATCAGGAGGTTGCGCTGCTGCTCGGGCTGGCCCAACCCGAGCACTTGCATGCGCTCGACGACAGCGCCGGCCTGACGCTGCTCGGGGACATCTGGCGCGTCAGTCGGACCTTGCGCCAGCTGCCACTCGACGCCGTGATCGACTGCGAACTGTTCTCACGCATCAGCGCCCTGATGTCCTACCTCAGCGGCGCACCGGTGCGCGTCGGCTTCACGGCGCACACGCAAGAGGGGCTGTACCGCGGCAGTTTCATCAACCGCGCCATTGCGTACAACCCCTACCAGCACATCAGCAAACAGTTCCTGTCGCTGGTAGATGCGCTCGACTCCCGCAGCATGCCGCGCAACAAGGCGGCTGCCCGGCGTGAAGTACCGACCGATGCCGAGCTCACGGTGTCCTTTACGGCCAACGAATTGAGCAGCTATCGCCACCAGGTGCTGAGCGATTTTCCGAGATTGGGCGGTCGCAAAGTCGTGCTGTTGTACGCCGGTGGCGGCATCCTGCCGGAGCGCGCCTGGCCGGCCACCCACTATGCGCAGCTGGCGCGCGGCCTGTGCGACGCCGGCCACGGCGTCGCCCTGATCGGCCTGCGCGATGATGCAGCCTTGGCAACTTCACTGCAGCAGCAAACCGGCAGCGAGCTGTGCGTCAACCTGACCGGCTACACGCGCAACATTCGCGAGCTGTTGATGCTGTGCCACAACGCCGACCTGCTAATCACCAACGACGGCGGGCCCGGTCACTTTGCCAGCCTGACGCCGATCCGAACGCTGGTCTTTTTTGGCCCCGAAACGGGTCGCCTGTACGGCCCGCTGGGGTCACGCAGCAAGGTACTGGAATCCGGCCTGGCCTGTTCGCCCTGCCTGTCGGCCTACAACCACCGCGAAACTTTTTGTGACGGTGACAACCAGTGCCTCAAGCGCATCCCCGCGGAACCGGTGCTGGCCGAGGCCTTGGCGATTCTGGGGACCGCAGGTGGCGCCACGTGAGCCCAGAAAGCACCAACCCGAAACGGCGACTGTATCGTTTGGTCGAGTGGTTAAAGGGTTTTCGCTACATCAAGTTCGGCCTGGTCGGCGCCAGCGGCACGGTGGTCAACTTGGTGGTCCTCTACGGCGCGCATGAGGTCCTGTTTCGAAGCCTGGAAGCGCCGGGCAGCAAGCCCTATGCCTCGCTGGCCCTGGCGATCGCCGTGGCCACGGTCAACAATTTCAGCTGGAATCGGATCTGGACCTGGGCTGACCGCCTCAAGCACGCAGCGCCACGCGAGCGCCCGGGTCGTGCAACACCGTCAGTGCTCTCTATCATGCTGCGGCAGTTCGGTCGCTATGCACTCGCCTCCTGGCTTGGCATCGCCCTGCAATATGTCCTGACTCTGTGGCTGACCAACTATCTGCATTACATGCTTGCCAACGTGATCGCCATCGTGATCGCCAGCATCAGCAACTACCTGGCCAATGACCGCTGGACCTTTCGGCGCGGCCGGCAACCGTAGCGCCATGGATTCGCGGCCAGTGCAGGAGCAGCTACGCGATCCCGCCACGCTGGCCTGGATCGCCTTGCTGATCCTCGCGGTCCTGATTTATGCCCTGGGTCTGGGCGGGCAGTACATCCCGAGCATCGGTGACGAGCTGGTCTACAGCCACATCGCGCGCCTGACGGCGGCCTCAGGGGAGTGGCTGCCGCTGGTATCCGAGCTGGAGCACATGCGCAACACCAAGCCGCCGTTGCTGTTTTGGCAGGCGATGTGGTTCACCGATTGGGGCCACAACTGGAACATGGCGGCGCTGCGCACGCCGAGCTTGCTCTACACCCTTCTGACCACCGGCGCGGTGGCCTGGAGCGTTCGGCAAATCAGCGGCAATCTGCGCAGCGCCTGCCTGGCCGCCTGCGTCTACCTGGCCTTCTTCTGCACCTTCCGCCTGGGGCGTCCGTACCTGACCAGCGCACCCGAAACCTTCTGGCTCAATCTGCCGATGTTCTGGCTGCTCTGGCAACGTGTGCGCCCCACAGGCGCGCCACAGTCCGCAAGCCTGAGCTGGTGGGCGCATGCCGGCTTTGGCATCGCGCTGGGCCTGGGACTGGCCTACAAATCCTTCGCCCTGATTGCGCCAGCGGCGGCAACGCTGTACTGCGCTCAGTTGCTGAGCGCATCCTCGGTCAATGGGAAAACCGCCTTTCAAGTCGGCTTCAAGGTCAGCCTCAGCATCGCACTGGCCCTGGGCATCTTTGCCCTCTGGTTTGTGCTCGACCCCGACCCGCGCGCCGTCTGGCAGGAGTTTGTCATTGGCGAAAACGCCGGCAAGCTGTCGAGCGACCGGGGTTACTGGCAGCTGGCCCTGTTCGGTGGCGGCGCCAGCATCTGGGTGCAGCTACTGGCCTATGTGCAAAATGCCGGCCTGCTGGCGTTTGTGGTGCTCGGGCTTGGCCTGCTCGGGCTCCGCCATGCCTGGGGCACGAGTACCGCTCGCGTTGCGCTACCGCGGCACTGGATCATCCTGCTCAGTTGGCTGGCGGTCTGGTTGATCGTGTTCAGCCTGCCGAGCCAACGCTCGGCGCGTTACGTCGTTCCGGCCATGCCGGCGCTGGCGATCATCATGGCCCTCGCCTGGCGGCAGATCGCACGCTTCTGGTACCTCCTGTCACTGCTACTGTGTGCCGTGTTGATCGCCGCTCTCGGGCGCATCACCTGGGCGGCGCAAGATATCGGCATCGGATCGGACTTCGAGCTCGGCGCCGCTTCGCTTGCGACGCTCGTGGGCTTGCTGCTGGTTCTGACCGGCTTCTTGAAACCGGCGTCGACGCGGGCCTGCACGCTCGCTGCGTGTTTCGCGGTGTACGCCTGCTTTGGCTTGAGCACGGCGCCACTCAACGGTGCTGCCGGACATTACAGCGCCGAGGTGAAGGCGAAGCTCCAGCAAGAACGCATTGCCGTGCCCAACAGTTTCAATGGCCAGTTCGAGCGCTTTCAATTCCTGTTGCCCGGCAACCGCTTCATCCCCTATGACGTCGAACAGCGCGCCAGTTCACGTGGCAGCACGCACGGCGCGGACTTGATCCGCTTGCTGGCCAGCCACGACGCCGTCATCTGGTTGCAGTCCAACCCGGCGGAACTGACGCCGCCCTGTGCGCCCAGCTGCCGCGTGCTGGCTTGGCGCTGGGAAGTCAAGGGCCGCCACCAGAGTGGCGAGATTCATGCGGGCAACGTCTGGCAGCCGCAGCAGTGGTTGTTCCGGCGCGAGTGGTTGATCAGGCCTGGCGGGAGCGAGCCCAACGGCGCCAAACGCTGAGCAGCGCACCGAGCTGGAGCGCCAGCCATAGCCAGGGGTCGAGCAGCGCGTCCCACAGATTGCCACTGGGCAGCCGGGTCAAGGCAAACAGCGCCAGCACGAGCAGCGGCAAGGCCGCAGTCACCGACCCCAAGCCCAGCCAAAGCAGCGCCGCCACAGCCAGCACGAGCGCAAAGGCGTCGGGCGTAAAACCAAAGGCATACAGCGACAGCGGCAACAGGGCCAGCGTGTCGAGCAGCAGGAGCCAGCCGAGCACTATGCCCAACAGCGGCAGCGTCTTGAGCGCACGCTGCTCACCGACCAGCAGCTGGCCGCGCGGCCGCGCCTGGCGCAGCAGGCAGAGCAGCCCAAGCCCCACGCTGCTCCAGCTCGGACTTTGAAACGCCAGCCCGAGCCAATGAGCCGGCGACAACGGACCCGGCAATAGCGTCCATATCAGCACCAGCGCACACAAACCCCAGCGGTAGCGCCAGCCCAGCTTGTGGCTGCCCAGCAAGGCGGCACAAGCAAGCAACAGCGCCCAGCCGACGTGCAGGGCCAGAGCCACGGCGCTGGCACTGGGCAGCAGCGGCGCTGCGCCGGGCAGAAGCAACTTTGATAAGAAACTGGGTTCCATGACGGGGCTTGCTGTTAGCGCGCTGGGGCCGCCAACGAAAAGCGCTGCCAGGCAATCGAGCGGCGCTGATCGGTGTAGCTCAGCCACAGGCTGTCGTCGGCCCAGGCCAGCGCCGGATAAGAGTATTCGTCCACTCCACTGCCCTGCGCGGGCGTGGCCACTTGGAACCATTGCTGCGCGTCGCTGGAAGCGCTCAAGTCGAGTCGCGTGCGCGTCTGCGGCAAGGGGTTGTGCGCCAGCACCATGCGGTCCGGCGCCAAACCCAGCGCCGCCACCGAGGAGTCCGGGTTGTGCAAAGACAGATCGGGCAAATCGGTCCAGGTCTGGCCGCCATCCAGGGTTTGCGCCACCGCCACCTTACCCTCGGGGCGCTGGTCACGCATCAGCGCCAGCCAGTGCGATTCACTGCGCATCAGCAGCGTGGGTTGCAGCAAATGCCTGCGCCTGGAAATGCGCACCAAACCCAGGAACTCACCAGCGGCATCGAAGCGCAGCGCCATCGGGACCTTGATGCCCAATTCAAAATAGGCGGGCAGAACCATGCCGCCGTCGGCCAGCGGCAACGGGGCGGTGCGCACCAGCGAACTGATGTTCCACCACCACGCCAGTGGCAAGACACGCTGCACCTCAAAGCGCAGGGCGGCAAAGTCCTGCGTCGGCTCGGCCTGTCGCAAGTGCACAATGCGCGCCGCCGCCCAACCACCCCAGCCCGTGCCAACCACGAACAGGTGAATCCGACCCTGGGCGTCGCGCCAGGCCACCGGGTTACCCAGACGCCGCACCCCAAAGCCGAGTTGCTCGGCGATGGCTTCGCGCTTGACCACAAAGCGCGCCGCACCCCATTGCTGGGTAGCGCGCTCGAACTGCGCGGCGGCAATCTGCACATCCGCCGCACTCTCGCGCGAACCAGCAAACCAGAACGCGAGCAAGGCCGCCGGGTGCGCCGCCGGCAGCGCCAACAGACTGCTGGCGTGCGCGGCCGGCGTGTCGGCAGGCATCGGGATCTGCCCCTGCTGCTGCATCACCCACGCTGCCTGCGGCGCGGCTTTCAACGCTGCTGGCCAAAGTGCCCTTGCGGGCTCCGGCGCGGGCGAGCGCGGTGCGCGGTCGAACCAGAGCAGGACCGCGCACAGCACACCCAGGCAGGCGAACCGAAATCCCAAAGAGCGGGCCGACAGTTGGCGTAAATGATTGAACACGATGCGGGATCATAGTCATCCGCGCCAGCAGTGTCGGCTCTTGGAGCCTTTCTGAAATGATGACAGGCCAAACCTTGCCAATCACGCGCAGCAGATCAGGCTGACGGAACACTCAGCGCTGCAATAGGTGGCGTACGGAAATCAAGGCTGAGGCAAAACGTAGTCGTGAATTTCGGGACTCTCAAGGGATAATTCGCACTTCTTCCATCGCAATGTGGTGTGCCATCGGGCGAGCCGCTTCGCCAATCGCACCATTGGAGCCAGCATGCACCGCACCCTCTTCACCACACCGGTTGTCAACCGCTTGCTTCATGCCTTTTCGGTGTGGTTCTTTAAGCGCAACGGCTGGAAGATCGTCGGCAGCTTACCGCCCGGCAGCGAGAAATGCGTTGTTGTCGCAGCGCCACATACCAGCAACTGGGACCTGCCGTATGGGTTGATGCTCTCCTTTGCGCTTGATTTCAACGCTTGCTGGCTTGGCAAAGTTCAGCTTTTCAAAGCTCCGTTTGGGCGTCTGATGATGTGGTTTGGCGGCATCCCGGTGCAGCGCGACCAGACCAACAAACTGGTTTCCGGGTCTGCCAGCGCGATCCGCGAGGCCAGCGGGAGCCTCCAACTGATCGTGGCACCGGAAGGCACACGCAGCAAGACCCACACTTGGAAGACCGGTTTCTACTACATCGCCCTGGAGGCCCGCGTACCGCTGGTGCTGGCCTTCCTCGATTACGAGAAGAAGATTGGCGGCATCGGACCCATGTTCCGCCCGAGCGGCGACATTGAGGCCGACATGCTCATCATCAGAGCGTTCTATGCGCCGATCAAGGGCAAGAACGCCGACCAGTTCCACGCTGGCTAGGCGGCCGTTCTCAGACGCGCCGCTTGTCCCTCTGCGCTCCAGCTGCGACCGGTCTGAGGCCAGTCGGCGTCGGCGTGCCGAGCGGTGGCTACAGGCGGCTGACGTCGGACAAGTAGCCCACCAGCCTACCGTTCACGTAGAGAGCGCCCTCGGGCGCACCCGCTTGCGCGTAGAACTCGATCACCGGTGGGCTTGGTGCGCGCGCGCCGACGCGGTCGGCGGCACTCAGGGCGCGCGAGACGCGGGCCAGCATGCGGCTGGCGCTGCGCAAGGCGAGCGCCAGCCAGCGTCGGCCTGAACTGCCGCGTGACGGGTAACGCGGCGAAAGACTAAGGGGCAAACTTCCTGCCATGATGGCTTCTCCTGGATGGGTGAAAGCTACGTCAGCCTTCACCCGGTTGGTCTATGCGCTGGGGGGTCGGCTCGGCCATTGCGCGGTACGCCGGAAACGGCCCTGCAGTTGCCGGACTGGACCCATGGCTTGGTGCAGTTTTGGGAATCTGGTGCGACTGTCATTTGGCATGAAACACTCCTTCGTGTGTCTAAAACGGTTAGCAATAAAAAAAGCCCGGTGCATTTCGCGTCCGGGCTTCGCTGATGTGGGCTCAAGTCAAGGAGAGCGCATATCACCTGGCCCGGGCGGCTCGGGGCGATTAATCAGACCTACCACGTCACGGCGCAGCACAATGGTCAGTGGCAGCGCACCGGAGGCGGGCAAACCTTCACATTGGGACAGCATCAAAAACATGGCGTGGACGGTTAGGGGTTGATCAACACAGCGAGGTCCGGTTTCCCGAGGGTGACTGGATCTGCTGCGAACTTGCTCAAATGATAAATGAATGATTATCTTGAGCAAGAATAATTTATCGGGACAGGACGATTGTTACTTTTTCTGTCGCAACGGCGCCACACCCACCTGCGACCGCAGCCACAGAGCCTTGGCTTGTGATGCAGTTGAGGCTGGCTTTGCCTCAGCCGGGACCTTCGCCGCGGACGCCACTGTCCGAGCATTGCCGACGGGTGGCGTCAGCACCTCACCCAACAGGTCCAGTAAACGCGTGCGGGCGCGCTGCGGATGGCGCCGGTAATAGGTCAGCACCAGACCGACGATGAAGCGCTCGTCATCGTCTCTGGGCGCGAGGCTGTCACTCAGGGACTCGCCCGCTGGAGCCGCATTCGGGGTGCCGGCGCCCGGCGTGTGCGGCTGGTCCAGCCAACCATTGGGCTTGTGGCACAACAACTCAAACTGGCGCGCCAGGCGCTCACCAATCTGCCGTGAACGGCTCTTGATCTGACTCCAGTAGCTGGGCTGAATCTGCACCCGTTCGGCGAAGCGGCCTTCGAGCCCGCGCAAGGTGGCGGCATCGGCGTGTTTGACGGTGTTGCGCACAAACTCTTCAAACAAGGCCAAGGCGTTGTCCAAGCGAATTTGTGCCAAATCGGGAGCGTTGGACATGGTACCGATGATAAACCTGTCTTGCGCAGGCGATTACGCTTGATCACTGCGCCGCTCGATGCGCGCCAGCCGCGCCACCAACTCGGCGTAGCTGCTCAGGTCGAGGTACATCGGTTGGTAGGGTGCCTGCGGTGTTCCGACCTGTGGACCGAAAGGCTTGAAGCCCATGTGCCGGTACAGGCGGGTCTGACGCAGCGTGCCCGAAATCAGGGCCAGGTCGTGCCCGCTGGAGCCAAATCGCTTGGCCAGTTCGGCCACCAGACGGGCCATGACGAAGCTGCTGCGGTAACCGGGCGCCACCGCCAGCAGGCGCACCTCCAACGGCTTGCGATGGGCTGGCAAGAGACGGTCAAGGTCGGCCAACTTGCGGTCGAGTGAAAACGGTCGCTCGGCACGCCCGGCCAGCATGCCCACCACGCGATCCTGCGCCAGGCAAATGGCGTAGCAATTTTCGTGATGGAAGACATCGATCAGACGCCGTTCGGGGTTGGGCGGGTGTTGCGCAATTTCCTCGACGAAAGTGCGGTAATTGAGCGCGTGGATGGCGTCGAATTCGCAGGCCTGATCGGCAATCTTGAAGGTCAGGTCTTTCATGGCTTTCTGTTCCGGTCAGCCTGCCAGGCAGCCGAAATATTGCGGCGGTGTGTGAAAAGCAGCAACGCAGGCAGACCCGA
>CAYHDD010000085.1:0-8931 GCA_964355195.1 uncultured Rhodoferax sp.
GACGGCTTCGCCATGATGGGCGGCGTGGTCGTCAAGAACTAGTACCCCCGCACGCACAATGACCCCGGTCACCTCCAGCGCGCGCCTTCTCGGGGCCTACCTGGCCTTGTGGTTGCTCGCCGGGGCGACGCTGGCAGGCGTGATCGTCAACGCTGACTTGGCGACGTGGTCAGCCGCCCTGTTGTTTGCAGTGCCAGTGGCAGTGTGCCTGGGCTTCATCGCCACGTCGGCCTACTATGTGTGCCGTGGCGTGGTTTCGGCACAACGGGTTGGCTGGCAAACCGTGGCCGTGTTTGGCACCGCCTCGGTGCTGTCTGGTGGGCTGTGGGCCTTGCTGTGCCAGGGCTGGAACGCGTTGGGCGCAAGCCTGATGACGCTGACCTACGCGGAACCTTCAGCCATCGCGCAGCCCGTCCCAGGGCAATTGATCGCCATACCGGGCGGCCCGTTGATCTGGCCTTTGCTGGGCGGGGGTCTGGTGTACCTGATTTCACTGCTGATTCACCATGTCTGGATGGCCACTGACCAGCTGCGCGCCGCACAGGCGCGTGAGGCGCAGTCGCGACTACAGGCGCGCGATGCGCAATTGCAGGTGTTGCGCACACAAATCAACCCGCACTTCCTGTTCAACAGCCTGAACTCCATCAGCGCGCTGACGTCGCAAAACGCTGGCGCTGCTCGCGCCATGACCCTGGAGTTGGCAGCATTCTTTCGACAAACCCTGGCACTCGCCGAGAAGGAGCGCATTGCGCTAGCCGATGAAGTTGCCTTGTGCCAACACTTTTTGGCGGTTGAGAGGATTCGTTTTGGAGACAGGCTGCGTACGGACTTCCAGGTGCCGGACGCCGCACAGGCGCTGCTCATTCCACCCATGCTGTTGCAACCCTGTGTAGAAAATGCCGTCAAACATGGCGTGCGTCACCTGGCTGACGGCGGCTGTGTGACGCTGCGCGCACTGGTGAAGGATCGCTGGCTCTATGTGACGATCGACAACCCGCTGGACCCCGACACAGCGCCCGCCACAGGCACCGGAACCGGCTTGGTCAACATCAAGCGGCGTCTGGCCACCCTGTATGGCGAGCGCGCACGTATCACCTGGGTGCGCCACACCACCAGCTTTTCGCTGGAAATTGTGTTGCCCATCGAAGCCGCGCCGTGACGGCAACCCAGGAATTGCGATGAACACCGCGACACCAACCCTGCGCATCCTGATTGTTGACGATGAGCCATTGGCTCGTGGATTGATTCGCGAGTACCTGGCCTCACACCCTGGCGTGAACATCGTGGGCGAATCCGAAAACGGACTGCAGGCGGTGCAGGACATCGCCGCGCTGGCGCCAGACCTGATCTTTCTGGACATTCAGATGCCCAAGCTCAGTGGCCTGGAAGTACTCGACCTCACGGGCCGCAGGTCCGGTGTGATCTTCACCACGGCCGACGACCAGCACGCCCTGAAAGCGTTTGATCTGCACGCAGTGGACTACTTGCTCAAACCGTTTTCGCAGCAACGCTTTGACGCTGCCCTGGCCCGTGCCTGCAAGTCCTTGACTCAGGAACAGCCAGAGGTGCGGCAGTTGCTGAACCATGTGGGCCAGCGCCCGACACGCATCCTGATCCGTGACCGCAACCAGGTGCATGTGATTGCCGTAGACAAGGTCGAATTTGTGCAGGCGCAAGACGACTACATCAACATCCGCAGCGGCGGGCGCACCTTTCTCAAGACGCAGTCCCTGGCCGAGTTGGCGGTGCAACTTGACCCGGCGCAGTTCGTGCGCGTGCACCGCTCCTACTTGCTCAACCTGGACTACCTGCAAAGCCTGGAGCGAGCCACCAAGGACAACTTTGTCGCCGTGCTGCGTGACGGTCAGCAAATTCCCGTCAGCCGCTCCGGATATGAACGACTGACCAGCTTGATCTGAATTTCAGCGCGCTGGTGCGGCGACCTTGCTTCGGCCGCATTGGCGGCACCCTGTTTGCGGCCTTCCAGCGCTTTGACTACGGCTTCGTGCTCGGCATCGTGCTGTGCATCATCGTGTGATCATGCTCGGCGAACTGCTGCGGGTGGGTGCGGGTGGCTTGAAGGCACCCCAGCACCGCCTTGGCAAAGCTGTCTGGGTGAACCCACCGCACCAAGGTGACAAGCAAATCGGCCAAAGTTTGGCAGACTAGCAAGACCTGCCATCCCCACACTTCTTTGGAAACCAAGCACCATGAAACACCTCAGCGGCATGGACTCTGCCTTTTTGCACTTGGAGTCACCAGAAATGCCCATGCATGTCGGCTCCCTCAATGTGCTCGATCTGCCAGAGGCTTACAACGGGGAATTCTTCGAAGACGTCAAGACTTACCTACAGAAGCGCCTGCACCTGGCGGAAATCTTTACCAGAAAACTGGCGCTGATGCCCTTCGACCTGTCCAAGCCGGGCACCAACCGGCAGTTGCAGCAGTACGTGGCTCGAATGCATTCCAGCCTGCTGGACCGCAGCCGCCCGCTGTGGGAGTTCTTTGTGATCGATGGCCTCAAGAGCGGCCAGGTGGCGCTGTACAGCAAGGTACACCACGCCGGCATTGACGGCCAGGCCGGTGTTGCAGTGGCGGTGTAGCGTGAAAGTTAGAGCAAACGGTATCAAGATCGAAGTCGAAGACACAGGCACTGCGCCTGTCGCGGACGGCACAACGCGGCCTGTGGTTTTGCTCATCATGGGACTGGGCATGCAGCTCATTGCCTGGCCCATCGACTTGGTGCAAAGTTTGGTGAACGCTGGTTACCGGGTAGTGCGGTTTGACAACCGCGACATCGGACTGAGCCAGCACTTTGATGATGCCGGTGTACCCAACATTTTGTGGTCCGGCCTGAAGACCCGTCTGGGCCTTGCGGTGCAGGCCGCGTATTCCTTGACGGATATGGCCCACGATGCCATCGGCGTGCTGGACGCCTTGAATATTGCCAAGGCGCACATTGTGGGCGTTAGCATGGGCGGGATGGTTGCGCGGCATGGCAGCTTTGGTCTACCACCCGCCCGGTAATCGTGGATGATCGGGACACCATGTTCTCCAAAAAGAAACCCTCCTCCCACGCAGCACTCAAACCCTACGCCGACAAAGTCACGACGGCGGCGCTGGCGGTAGGGCACATTCGCAATGGGGACCACGTGTTCCTGGGCACCGGCTGCGCCGCACCCTGCACACTGCTGCAGGAGTTGGAGACGATGCCATCTGCGCCGGTTGACCTGGAGTTGCTTCACTTCTTCATGGTCAAGGCGTTTACGACGGATGCCCATGGTCAGAGTCTGACGCGTTTTCGTCATCGAACCTTCTTTGTGGGTGCCGACATGCGCATGGCCGTAGGCGAAGGGCGTGTGGAATACGTTCCCATGTCGATTGCGCGCGTCCCGGAAATGATGGCCCGGGGTCGCATTCGGGTGGATGCGGCCCTGATACAGGTGTCGCTGCCAGACGCCTTTGGCTATGTCAGCCTGGGCGTGTCTGTCGATATCATTCCGGCGGCGCTTGCCGCAGCACGGCTGGTGATTGCCGAAGTCAACCCCCACATGCCGCGTACCATGGGCGACACGACAGTGCACATCAGCCGCATCCATCACCTGGTACCGGTTAACACCGCCATCACCGAACTGGACCGCGAACCTGCCCAGGAAGAAAACGTGCAGCGTATCGCGCGCTACATCGCACGCATCATCGACGACGGTTCAACCCTCCAGGTGGGCCTGGGCTATGTTCCGCACGAAGCGTTGCAGTACCTGACCGACCGCAAAGACCTGGGTTTGCACTGTGACGTCATCACCGACGCCATACTGCCGCTGCTGGAGCACGGTTGCATTACCGGTGCCTGCAAGACCACCCATCCGTTCAAGATTGTGACGAGCATGGCGCTCGGCTCGCAGCGCCTGTATGACCTGATCAACCTCAACCCGTTGTTCGACTTTCAGCCCATGGATGCCGTGTGCGACCCGGTGACCATTGCCGCGCAGCACAAGATGGTGTCGATTGCGCAGGCCTATTCAATCGACCTCACCGGGCAGGTCTGTGTGGACCAGTTCGATGGCAAGTTCTACAGCGGTATGGGCGCGCAGGGCGAGTTTTTGCACGGCGCCTCGCGATCGGTGGGCGGCAAACCCATCATTTGCATGACATCGACCTCGGCCGACGGGCAAACCTCACGCATCCGCGCCAGCCTGGTGGCAGGCGAAGTGTCCACCATCGCGCGCACCGATGTGCACTACGTCGTCACAGAGCATGGCATTGCCTATCTGTTTGGCAAATCCATCCGCGAGCGTGCCACAGCCCTGATCGAACTGGCTCACCCGCAATTTCGCCCGGAGCTGTTTGCCCAGGCCCAGGCCATGGGTTACTTGCCGGCAGCGCAAACTCTGCAAAACATGCACGCCTACCCGGTAGAAGATGAACTGATGGTCACGCTCAAGGACGGCCGCGAGCTGATGCTGCGCCCCGCACTTTCCAGCGACGCGCATGGCATACGCGACCTGTTTCACCACCTCAGTGAAGCCGATGTATACACCCGCTTCTTCCACCATGTGCGGGGCTTGTCGGATGCCGAGGTGCAGCGTTTGTGCAACGTAAACTACGAAACCGAGGTCGCCTTTGTGGCAATTGACGGCCCTCGCGAAGTCGCCAGGATCGTCGGGCAGGCCTGCTATTTCGTCAACCCGTCCGATAACCTGGCCGACACTGCCTACATGGTGCACCCCGACTGGCAAGGTAACGGGCTGGGCTCGGCGCTGCAAAAGTGCATTGCCAAGCACGCTGCAAAGCGCGGTGTGCGTGGCTTTGTGGCTGACGTGCTGCCCGACAACACCCGCATGCTGCATCTAGCCCAAAAGAGCCCGCACGCCGTTCGCGTAGAGCGCAACAGCGACTGCGTGCACGTGACCCAACTGTTCTGAATCCGCTCCGTCTGTACGGCAATCGGCGCGGACGCACGTTTCGCAAGACGCAGTCCCTGACCGAACTGGCGGCGCAACTTGATCCAGCGCAGTTCGTGCTTGCGCAGCCGAAGGACTGGAATTTGCGCGCAAATCCGAGGGTATTGACGTGTCATATGAGTGGCTCCAGGAGTGTTCAGCGGACTCAATTTTCCACGCAGCAAACAGGTTGACGGCCAGACCCGTCAGGCGGCAGCCAGAAACAGCCTGCTCACCAGCAAGAGGTTTGACAAATGTGGCTGTGCACTGCGCTCGGCGGGTGTATAAGAAGCGCTTGGAGTCGTCACGACTGTCCAGGAGGTGTCGGATGTTGACCTCTTCTTGTTATCCGCTCAACAAGCTCTCGCGCCGGTCGTGCGTAGTGCTACTGGCAGTGCTTCTTTGCGCGTGCTCGGGCAATGATTTTGTCGCCCCGAATCCCTATCCCAAGACCGTCGCCCAGATGACGGCGCTGATCGAAAGACAACTCAGCGACAGTGCCGCCACAGGCGGGGTCTCGATTGCCCTGGTCGACGACCAGCGGGTGGTCTGGGTCAAGAGCTTTGGCTATGCCGATGCCGCCAAACGAAGCCTGGCCACGCCCGACACCACGTATCGAATTGCCTCGGTCACAAAAACGTTTACCGGCACCATGGTCATGCAGTTGTCCGACCAGGGGCGGCTGGCGCTCAGCGACCCACTGACACGCTTCATCCCGAACTTTTCAATCAAGCCGCCGCTTGGCTTCCCTGCCGGCGCGCCGATCACGCTGCACTCCATCCTGACGCATCACTCCGGCCTGCCGGGCGACATCAATAACGGCGTGATGACCCTCGCGCCAGACCCCGATTTCAATGCCGGGCTCGTCAGCTATCTTCAGGGTGAATACCAGACCTATCCGAGCAACGTCATCCTCGAGTATTCCAACAGTGCCATTTCCCTTTTGGCCGACGTCATCCGCAATGCTTCGGGCCAAAGCTTCCAGTCTTACTCGGACGCGCTCTTTCAAACGCTGGGCATGGACCACTCTTCAG
This sequence comes from uncultured Rhodoferax sp., assembly GCA_964355195.1. Lineage (GTDB taxonomy): Bacteria > Pseudomonadota > Gammaproteobacteria > Burkholderiales > Burkholderiaceae_C > Rhodoferax. The sequence continues at coordinate 5,975 of CAYHDD010000085.1, forward strand.
CGTCAATCGACAGTCCGAGGGTCGCACCCAATTTGGCCAAGGGCTATCAGGCTGGCCAGGAAGTACCTCGCTTCTACAACAATGGCAGCACGACCGGCGCCATCATCTCCAGCATCCAGGACATGGCGAAATTCATCAAAATGGTCCATGCGGACGGTCGGGGCGAGCGCGGTCAGGTGCTGAAACCAGGCACGCTGGAGGCGATGCTTACACGCCAAAATGTCGGCATTCCACTGGATTTCGACAACAGCGTCGGCCTCATATGGTTTCTCAACGACACCGAGTTGGCCTACGCCGGCAGACTCTGCTACCACGACGGCGCGAACCCGGGCTTTCGCAGTCACCTGGAGATCCTGCGCGATCACAAGCTTGGCGTAGTGGTACTCGCCAACGATGAGAAGGTGGCTTTTGCCGAGATCGCGAAACAAGCTCTGAAGCTCGCTCTCCAGGAAAAGACCGGACTCACGCCGCCCGCGCCGGTCGGACCGAGCTACTCGCCGCTTGCCTCATGGGATCAGAAGCGACTGGAGGCGCTGGAGGGTCTCTACGTCTTGAGCAGCCCGGTCAACGGGATGCCCTATATCCGTGTGCGCAGCGTGCCGGGTGCGCTCGAATGGACCAGTCCGGACAGTGGCAACCTCGTTCATGTCGTGCCGAGGGCGAACGGCTGGCTGTCGGCGCCCGAGTCACAAGCGTCAGAGTATGAATTTGCCGAGCTCTCCGGCCGAAGAGTACTGCTTTGGCACGGCAGCGGCGAAACCATGCTCATCGCCGAGCACTACAGCCCGCCTCCGGTCCCTGCGCCATGGCTGGCGCGCGTTGGAAACTACCAGGCAACGAACTGCCGGAGCGCCTTCCCCTGCGGCACATTGGGAGTCATCGTTGCCGACGGCCTGCTGGGTGTTGGCGGTAGTGTGCTGTTTCCGGTCTCCGACACCTTGGGCTACTTGCGCGGCCTCAACCGTGCCGGCGGCAGCGCCGTTCAGGTTCTGTCGATCCCGCCGGATGGGCATGAAGAGATCCAGATTCTGGGCGTACGGTACCGAAAGATCTGACTGCTCCGATCTGGCCGTTGCGGCCGAGGTGGGCATCGACTCCGACTATGATTCAGTTTCAAAAGCAAACTATTTGAATCAACCGGATGCGCTTGCAAGCTCACAAATGGACGATGGCGTTTGTCACCTGTGTGGCGGCCGTCTTGACGCTGGCCTTGATGCCGGCGCCGCCTCCCGCACTGAGCACCGGTTGGGACAAGTCCAACCATCTGCTGGCTTTCGGCACGCTGACATGGCTCGCGCTGCAAGCCTTCCCGCAACGCCTGAAGAGTGTGCCGCTGGGCCTTCTGGCCTATGGCGCGCTGATCGAAATCCTGCAATCGTTGACGCCGTCGCGCTCCGCCGAATGGCTTGACCTGTGCGCCGACGGTGTGGGAATCCTGCTGGGTTGGGCCCTCGTCAGACTCTGGCACAAGTTGATCTCATTGCGCTCGCCGTCGTCCTAGCAAGTCCAATCCAGTCACCCAACTTCTTGGATCACGCCAGCAAACCTTCTTACTGCCGGATCACATCCACCCCCGGTGCTGGCCTGAACTCAAAGCTCGACGCCGAGACCGGCCCATTGGCGACAAAGGCGCTGAAACGCAGGATCGATTTCTGACCGAAGCTGTCCAGAATTTCAAGCACCGCCAGTTCAGCGCCGCGCAAGCCCACCGTGACACTCTGCAATGGGCTGTCCTTGGCTTTGGGCGTGGCGACAACCCAGTCCAAATCGTCTTTCTGCGGCGCTTCCAGCAGCGTGAATTGCGCCCGCAAGGCGCCCAAATCCGGCGCAGAGGCAATCAGCGCGGCGGGCATGGAGCCGAGCGCCTGGGCCTGCTTGCGCGCACTCACCTGGTTGAGGTCCACGTCGTACAGCCACAGCGTTTGCCCATCTGCGACGATAAGCTGCTCAAAGGGCTTCTTGTAGCTGAAACGGAAGCGGTTGGGACGTGAAAACTCGAAGCTGCCGCTGGACGTCTTGATGCGCGCCGCCTGCCCCTCCCTGGCCGGTGCCGTGACGACCTGCGTGAAGTCAGCACGCCCACTATGGACTGTCTTCACAAAGGACTCCAGTGCTGCCAGCCCACCGGCCGTGGCGCAGGTGGCGCCGAAAAGCATGACGAGTGCAATCAACTGTTTCAAGCGGGCTTTCATTCGGCACGCGCCGGCACCAGAATGTCACGCTGGCCGGAGTTGCTCATGGCGCTGACCAACCCGGCCTTTTCCATGTCTTCAACCAGGCGTGCGGCACGGTTGTAGCCAATTTTGAGATGCCGTTGCACCAGCGAGATGCTGGCTTTGCGGTTCTTCAGCACCACCTCGACAGCCTGGTCGTACATCGGGTCCTTTTCTCCACCATTGCCGCCCTCGCCGGCCTGATCGCCCTCGCCATCGGCGGTACCCCCCTCCAGCACGCCTTCGATGTAGTTGGCCTCGCCCTGTGACTTGAGGTAATTGACAACGCGGTGCACCTCGTCATCGCTGACAAAGGCGCCGTGCACGCGGATCGGCAAGCCGGTGCCACTCGGCATGTAAAGCATGTCACCCATGCCCAGCAACGCCTCGGCACCCATTTGATCGAGGATGGTCCGGCTGTCGATCTTGCTGCTGACCTGGAACGCAATGCGCGTTGGAATATTGGCTTTGATGAGACCGGTGATGACGTCCACGCTGGGACGCTGGGTGGCCAGAATCAGGTGGATGCCAGCGGCGCGCGCCTTCTGCGCCAGCCGCGCGATCAACTCCTCGATCTTCTTGCCGATGACCATCATCAGATCGGCCAACTCGTCGATCACCACAACGACGTGTGGCAGGCGGCCCAGCGGCTCAGGCGACTCGGGCGTCAGGCTGAACGGGTTGTAGATGAATTCCCCATGCGCCTTGGCATCGTCAATCTTGGCGTTGTAGCCGGCCAGGTTG
>CAYHDD010000086.1:0-8909 GCA_964355195.1 uncultured Rhodoferax sp.
TTCAAGACTACTACCCGGAAAACGTTTCACACTGCTACGGCTGCGGCTCCAAGAATATACATGGCCATCGGATCAAAACCTATTGGGATGGCGAAGAAACTGTGACGCACTTCACCCCCGAGCCTTACCATACGGCGATACCAGGTTTTGCCTATGGTGGCCTGATTGCCTCCCTGATTGACTGTCACAGCACTGGCACCGCTGCCGCTGCTATGTACCGCGCCAGCGGCCGAGATATGGACACGCTGCCACCGTTTCGCTTTGTCACAGGCTCGTTGCATGTTGACTTCCTCAAACCGACGCCGATTGACGGAGTGCTGGAAATTCGTGGTCGCATCAAAGAGATCAAGGGTCGCAAGGTGGTGGTCGAAAGCACGGTGCTCGCGAATGGTGTGGCGACCGCCCGCGGAGAAGTCGTGGCACTACAGATGCCCGAAGGGTTTGGCAGTCAGTGAATACGTTTCAATATCGTGTGTGAACTTCTGGGTATATCGAACCAGCGCGCAACGCGGCTAAGCATTTCATTGGAAGCGCTGGCGGCACACAGCGCGCCGGGCAAAAGCAACCGTGATGGCTGGGGTGCTGGGTTTTACCAGGGGAATGACGTTGCCTTGTTTCGGGAGCCGGGCGCCGCCAGTGACAGTGCCCTGGTGCATCTGCTTGAGGCCCAGGGGCCGAGCACCACTCTGGCGATCTCACATATCCGGCGCGCTACGTTGGGCGAAGTAAAGCTGGCCAATACTCAGCCCTTTATACGTGAACTAAAGGGCCGCACGCACTTGTTTGCGCATAACGGCCACCTGCCAGGCATTTCGCTAAATCAGAAGTTCTCGCTGGACAGTTTCAGGCCCGTGGGCGAAACCGACTCTGAGCACGCCTTTTGCGCGCTGATGGCGCGGATGCAGGGCCTGTGGCACAACGCATCTGCCCTACCATCCATTGATGATCGTCTGGCCGTCGTCACCGCCTTTGCCAAAGATCTGCGCGAACTTGGGCCGGCGAATTTTTTGTATGCCGACGGTCAAGTTTTGTTTGCCCATGGTCATCGACGCATACAGGCCGCCAGCGGCAAGATCGAGCCGCCTGGCTTGTTCATATTGTCGCGTCAATGTTGTAGCGAGGCTGACAGTTTCGAAGCGGCCGGTGTAGCCGTAGCACAGGGTTATCAGGAAGTTGTTCTAATAGCCAGCGTGCCCCTTTCGGATGAACCGTGGCGACCGCTGCAGGAGGGGGAAGTCGTGGCCGTCTCATTGGGCAGACTTATGAAAAGCATCAACCCAAGGATTGAGCAACGTACCCAAGGTGTTATATGAATTTTTTGGACCTTTTTCAAAATTACTGGCCTTTCGTGGTCTTGGCGCTCTGGTTCGCTTACAAGGGGTGGAATTCAAAAAGAGTCGTAGCCATGCTCCCAGAACTCAAGAGGAACGGCGCAACCTTTGTCGACGTCAGATCGGCTGGGGAGTTTGCAAGCGCAAACGCACCCGGAACAATCAACATTCCGCTTCAGGAATTGGGAAGCAGGCTCCGGGAGATCCCAAAGTCCTCTCCGGTCGTTCTTTGCTGTGCAAGCGGGACAAGAAGCGCAATGGCAAAACTAATGTTAAGAAAGAACGGATACCTGAATGTTCACAACATCGGCACTTGGACCAAGTTGCTGGCCTAGACACCACGGGCGTTCCGTCCTGATTGGGATGGTTGTGCGCAAGGCGAAGCACGATTACGCGTCACTAATGCGGACACGCGTGTGAGCCCAATCGCCACCAGCGTCGGACCTTTTGCGGTGGCAACCCAATGGGTTTTGCTGTTAGTTTGCGCCGGTATTGCTGCGCTAGTTGGCCACTTGGTCGGACGGCGCCAGCAGGTCGGCATCACAGGCACCCTGACCGATATGCTGTTGACGGCTGCTCTGGTCGGGCGCATCGTCTTTGTCGCCATCTGGTTTAAACACTACCGCGATGCGCCCTGGACCATGCTTGACATCCGCGATGGTGGGTTTACCCCCTGGGCCTGCGTGTCGGCAGCCGTTGGTGTCGCGCTCTGGCAGGGTTGGCGGCACAACGCGCTGCGCGGACCCCTGCTGTTTGGTTTGCTCGCAGGCAGCCTGGCCTGGGGCGTGTCGCCCGCACTGATGCGACTCAACACCGGCCCAGCACTGTCCGATCTTGACGGCGTTGCGTTCGTTAACTTGCAAGGCGGGCCACAAAGCCTGGCCGCGTTGGCGCAGGGCAGGCCACTGGTTGTCAACCTGTGGGCCACCTGGTGTCCGCCCTGCCGTCGTGAAATGCCGGTGCTGGCCAAGGCACAGCAACAAATTCCGAGTGTGTGCTTTGTCTTCGTGGACCAGGGCGAAGTTGGATTCACCGTGCAAAAATTCCTCGATGCCAGTCAGTTGGTTCTTTCCAATGTGCTGCTAGACCCTAGCAAGAAGTTTGGAGAGCAGTTGGGCCCAATGGCTCTGCCAACGACTTTGTTTTATGACGCAAGCGGCCGGCTGGTCGATACCCATCTTGGCGCGCTGTCGCCGGCGACGCTAGCCGACAAGTTGAAGAAACTGGGGATACTCAGCTTATCCGAACCTGGGGTCAGCGCACAGTGACTTGGCCTGAAGAGCTATGTTCAATTTCGAGTGACTGCTGCAGAGCGCTCGGATTGTGGAACTACGGCACGATCGGCACCGGCTCGACCGGCCACTTACCGGTAAGCAGCGGTTTGAGCAGCATGGCGAGTTGGCGCGGGATGAAGATCGCGCTGGAGCCCGCGATCTCGTCAATAGTCCACCAGCGCAGCTCGCGAAAGATATCGCGCTCCTGCGGTGTGAGTGCCGTCGGCATGGGCTCAAAGGCGGGAACGCGCTGGATGTAAACGCGCGCTAGAGTGTCTACCGGTTGTCCATCACGCACGATGCGCTTGGGCGACGTCCAGACCCAGTGGCCCGGATTGTTGAGGCGCAGCCCTGTCTCCTCGAAGATCTCGCGCAGCAGCGCATCCTCGAACGACTCGCCCGGATGGAGGGATCCGCCCGGCGTCAGCCAGAACGTCTGTCGCACCGCCGCGGGCTCTGGCGCGCTGCGCCCCCACGCCAGCTTGATCAGCAGAACGCGGTCCTGCGGGTCGACCAGCAACGCGCGGGCAGATTCAATAACAGAGCCTTCGACCACCGAGAACCCAGTGTGGATGATGCCTGAGGGTGTCACCGATGAAGTGGTTCAGACCTTTTTGAGGCTTGTTCAAATCCGCATCGGTGGCTTGAATCAGTTCAGACCCGGTCCGAGCCAGTATCCCGGCCGGACAACATTGACCCCTTAAGGATATGGTACTCGTCCATTGCAATATTCCAGCGATACCGCGCAAATCGACTTCAATCGAGAATATTGACTGACCACAAAGATGCATAGAAATCAGACCCCCGGGTTGCGGTCACCGGTGAGCGCGAACAAAGTAACCAGCCGCACGACTCGGCGCGCGAAACGAGGCGGGATTGAATTGCCGTATCCGTAGATCCTTAGCGAGCCAGCATCTGCTGTGCTTCGTCAGTCAGCGCGTCCATGGCGCGGCAGAACACCGCGTAGTCCTTTTCACCCAACCGAGATGCCAGTCGCTGCTGGCGCTCCATGGATGCGGGCACGCCATCGCGCAGCAATTTGGTGGCTGCGGAGGTGAGCGCCAGTACCTGCGTACGCCGGTCCGCCGCATCGCTTCCCTGTGTGATTAAACCGAGCTGCGCCAGCCCAAACGCCGCGCGGCTGACCTGGCTGGGATCAAAGCTGGCCATGCGCGCGACATCGCCAGAGGTGGAGGGGCCCAGGCGGTTAAGGATGACCAGCACGCGCCACTGGCGGTTGGTCAGACCCAGCGCGTCATGCACCGAGGCATCTACCAGGCGGGACAGCAGCTGGTTGAGAACGTAGACCCGGAAGGTAATCAGCGCTTCGGGCGCGTGATCACGCAGTTGCGCCGCGGATGCCCGCTTTCCAACTTTGTTTGTCTTAGCAATAGTTGCCATAGCATGTATATGCTAACATGAACACACCTCGACTAAACAGACGCAGGAGACATGAGATGAAGTTTTCTACACGCCGCACGGTGCTGGCTGCGGCCCTTGCCCTGGCGCTTCCTTTCGCCACGCTTGCCGCCGACTTCCCGACAAAACCCGTCACCCTGGTCGTGCCGCAGGGCACCGGTTCGGGCAGCGACGTGGTCGCGCGTCTGCTGGCTGTGCATATGGGAGCAGCACTGGGCCAGTCGGTCGTGGTGGAGAACCGCGCCGGTGGCGGCGGCGTCATTGCGCACCAGATGGTGGCGCGCGCGCCGGCCGACGGATACACCATCCTGCTGACTTCCACAGCGCAACTGCTGGTGGTGCCAGCGATGAATGCGTCGGCGAAGTACTCCCTGGACGATTTCGCACCGGTGGCGCCGGTATTGCGCGCGCCGTTCGCCATCCTGGTGGCCAACACACCCAACGCGCCCAAGACGCTCAAGGATTTGATGGACACCTTGCGCACCCAGCCTTCGGCCTACGCATCGGCCGGCACCGGCACCATGACGCACCTGGGTTCCGAGATCTTCCTGAGCCGCGCGGGCCTCAAGGCCACGCACATTCCGTACAAGGGCAGCGGCGCCGCACTTACCGACCTGATGGGCGGGCAGATGCTTTTTGCCACCGACTCGCTCACCGCCGCGCTCACGCATGTGCGCTCAGGCAAGCTGCGCGTTCTGGCCGTCACCGGCGACCAGCGCGAAGTGTCATTGCCGGACGTGCCAACCCTGGCCGAGGCGGGCCTGCCGGGCGACCCGATCGCCGTGATCGGGGGCATCTTCGCTCCCAAGGGCGTGCCGCGCGACGTGACAGAGAAGTTGGGAAAGGCCATCGACGCCGCCAAGAGCAACCCGGATGTCGTGCAGCGCTTTGCCGCGATTGAAACCGGCATCCTGCGCGTGTCCAACGACGCCTTCATGGGGCAGCTGCGCAAGGAAGCGCCGGCCTGGCTAGGCCTGGTCAAGCAACTCGGCATCAAGGCCGACTGATGCCGCAACACGTGACGCCCGACCCGACCCGTCGCGGACCGCTGCACGGCATCCGCGTCATCGACCTGTCGCGCCTGGTTGCCGGCAACATGCTTTCGCTGCAGCTGGCGGATTTTGGCGCCGACGTCATCAAGATCGAGTCGTTGCAGGGCGACACACTGCGGCAGTGGCGCGAGACGCGTCCCGAAGGCGGCGAGCCGCATGACGGCTGGTGGCGCACCTATGCGCGCAACAAGCGAAGCGTGGCGATGGAGTTGCGTGACCCGCAGGCAATGGGCGTATTGAAGATGCTCGTCGCATCGTCGCAAGTGCTGGTGGAGAGCTTTCGGCCCGGGACGCTGGAGGCGATGGGCCTGTCACCGGAATCGCTGCACGCCGCCAACCCGAAACTGGTCATCGTGCGCGTGTCGGGCTGGGGGCAGAGTGGGCCCTATCGCGAGTTGCCCGGTTTCGGTAGTCTGGTCGAAGGTTTCAGCACCTATGCACACAGGCACTCCGAGCACGGCATTCCGCACCTGCCCAATCTGGCGCTGGCTGACATGATTGCCGGACTGACCGGCGCGTTCGCCACTCTGGCGGCAGTGCGCGAAGTGGAGATCAATGGAGGCAAGGGGCAGGTTGTCGATTTGTCGCTGCTGGAACCCATGCTGGCCATCATGGGTCCGGACGTGGGCAACTACGCGGCGACGGGGCGCCTGCAGGAACCCAATGCCAAGATCGCGTCGCCGCGCGGCGTCTATCGCTGCAAGGACGGGCGCTGGGTGACCATGTCGGGTTCCACCGATGCCATGGCGCAGCGCGTGATGGAGACGGTGGAGGCGGGCGCGCTCGTCAGGGATCCACGCTTTGCCACCAATGCGGCGCGCATCGCCAATGACGTGGAGCTTGACGGCATGATCGCGAAATTCATAGCAGGCATGGATATGGACGAGGCCCTGACGCTGTTTCGTTCCAAAGGCGTGACCGTGGGCCCTGTCTACGACGCATCGCAACTGCTGGCCGATGCGCACGTGGCCGAGCGCGGCTGTTATGTCGAAGTTGGCACCCTCGCCACCGTTATGCACAACGTGGTGCCGCGGCTGTCGGCAACGCCCGGCGCAATCCGGCGCGAGGCGCCTGGATTGGGCGAACACACGCGCACACTGCTGCGGGAAGCGGGCGTGGCGGACAAGGACATCCAGACGATGGCTGACAAGGGAGCGATCAAGTGCAAATGAAGGACATGCGCTCGCTGCTGTTCGTACCGGCGACCTCGGCTCACCTGTTGGCAAAGGCCGGGCAGCGCGGGGCCGATGCGCTGATCGTGGACCTGGAAGATTCCGTGCCGTTGGCGCGCAAGGAAGAAGCGCGTGCCATGGCGGGGCAGGCGCTGGCGCAACTGGCCGGCCAGGCGACCGTGTTGTTGCGCGTGAATGCGCCCGCCGACCTTCTGGCCGCCGACATTGCCGGCGTGCTCATGGACCACGTCGCTGCGGTGATGCTTCCCAAGGTGGAATCGGCGCAGACGGTTCAGTCGCTGGCGCTAGAACTTGCGCGGCTGGCGCCTAACCGCAAGGGAGGTGTACCCATCGTTGCATTGATCGAAACCGCGCGCGGTGTCATGAACGCGCAGGCGATTGCACGGTCGCATGCAAGCTTGTTCGGACTGGGTTTTGGCGCGGAAGACTATGCCGCCGAGATGTCTGTCGCGCCACAGCCGCAGTCGCTGCTGTGGCCAGCCCAGCAGGTCACGACCAGTGCGCGCGCTTATGGATTGCCGTGCTGGGGGCTGGCGGGCAGCATTGCGGAGATCGAGGACATGGAAGCATTCGGAAAGCTCGTGACAGACGCGCGTGCGATCGGCTTTACCGGCAGCGTGTGCATCCACCCGCGGCAGGTGCCTGTGGTCAATGCAGGATTTGGCGCCACGCCGCAGGAACTCGAATGGGCCCGCAAGGTCGTCGCCGCCTACTCACACGCGCGCGCCAACGGCTTGGGCTCGGTAATGCTTGAAGGCAGAATGATCGACCTGCCGATAGTGGAGCGGGCACGCCGCTGGCTGGCTTGAAGGCGCCCAAGGCACGAGGAATGCAGGTCTGAGGATTTGTGGGTTTTTTGACACCATGAGGTGGGGAACCAAGCCCCAAGCTCTGCCACCGCTACACGTTAGCTTGAAAATGCCAGCTTCATGCCCAGGTACTGGGCCATCAAACTCATAACCCTGGGAACCGACTTTTGCCAGCACTGATTGTTTCCCTCCTGGCCCTGGCGCTGGTTCTGTGGTTGGTTGGACAACCCTACCTGACGGCACACAGGCGCCGGCGCCTTCGCCAGCAGCCCTTCCCCGCGGCCTGGCGCAAGATACTCAAACGCCGTGTCCCCTACATGCGCCGCCTGCCGGCCAATTTGCAACTCAAGCTCAAACAACACATCCAGGTCTTCCTGGCCGAAAAGACTTTCATCGGCTGTGATGGCCTGGAAATCACCGACGAGATGCGCGTCACGATTGCCGCCCAGGCCTGCTTGCTGATCCTCACACAGCCGCGCGGCTACTACCCGAAACTGCACGAAATTCTTCTTTATCCCGGCAGCTTTGTGGTGCGTCACGAGAGTACCGATGGCATCGGCGTCAGCCATCAAACACGCCAGCTCCTGTCGGGCGAATCCTGGGAGCACGGGCAGGTCGTCTTGTCGTGGCAAGACACTCTGGAAGACGCCGCCACGCCAGGCGATGGCCAGAACCTGGTGATCCATGAGTTCGCGCACCAGTTGGATCAGGAAACCGGTTTCGCCAACGGCGCCCCAGTGTTGTCGCAGCGCAGCCAGTACGCGCGCTGGTCGCGCGTACTGGGGGCCGAGTTCAAGCACTTGCAGACCGCCACCGCCGAGCGCCAGGAGACCCTGTTCAACGACTACGGCGCGAGCGATCCGGCCGAGTTCTTTGCGGTCATCTCGGAGGTTTTTTTTGAGCAACCCGAGCGCATGGCCGGGGAGCACCCCAGCCTGTACCAGGAACTGGCGATCTACTATGGTTTGGACCCGCTCAGCTGGTAGCGGTCAACGCTGGTTAACATCACACCATGACGACGCACAAGCCCTCGATCCCGGACGCCCCGACCGGCGAACGGCTGTCCAAACGCGTGGCCGCCCTGCGTGCCTGTTCACGCCGCGAAGCGGAACAGGTCATCGAAGGCGGCTGGGTAAGGGTCAACGGTGCGGTGATCGAAGAACCCCAACACCGTGTGCTCGCCGAAAAGATCGAGATTGACCCAGACGTCAACCTGATGGCGGACAGCGCCGTCACCCTGTTACTGGACAAACCGGCCGACTGCCCGGATGGTGATCGGTCCGTGGCCCTGCTGCGTGCAGCCAGCCACTTCAGCAACGACCCTTCGGCGACCCGGCCGCTCAAGCGGCACTTTGCCGGTCTGAGTTCATTGGTGCCGCTGGAGACTGGTGCCAGCGGCCTTCTGGTGTTCACGCAGGACTGGCGCGTGGCTCGCAAGCTGACCGAAGACGCTGAACTGCTGGAACATGAATACACGGTCGAGGTGCAGGGCCAGGTCAGCACCGACAAGTTGGCGCGGCTGAACCACGGCTTGAGCAGCAACGCCCAGCCCCTGCCGCGTGTAAAAGTGAGTATCAACAGCAACAATGAGACCAGCAGCAAGCTGCGCTTCGCCGTGAAAGGCGCGCATCTGGGTCTTCTGGCTCATCTATGCGAAAGAGTGGATCTGAGGATCCTCAGCATGAAACGCCTCCGCATCGGGCGCGTCGCCATGACCCAACTGCCGGTGGGCCAGTGGCGCTACTTGCAGGCACACGAACGTTTCTGAAAATATTCGATAATCGAAAATAGCTTTGATTTGGACTCCTCTATGTTTTTGCGCTCTTTCAAG
>CAYHDD010000087.1:0-8857 GCA_964355195.1 uncultured Rhodoferax sp.
GGCCGGGTGAAAAGCGCAACCTCAAGCTGGAACTCAAGGTGCTGGCCGATGTCGGTCTGCTCGGCATGCCCAACGCCGGCAAGTCAACGATGATATCGGCGATCTCCAACGCACGGCCGCGCATTGCCGACTACCCCTTCACCACGCTGCATCCGAATTTGGGGGTTGTGCGCGTCGCGCCGGAACAGAGTTTTGTCGTGGCGGATCTGCCTGGCTTGATTGAAGGTGCGTCGGAGGGCGCCGGCTTGGGACACCTCTTTCTGCGCCACTTGCAGCGCACGCGGCTGCTGCTGCACGTGATCGACATGGCGCCTTTTGATGATTCTGTTGATCCGGTGGCACAGGCCAAGGCGATTGTGAATGAGCTCAGGAAGTACGACCCGGCGCTCTATGCCAAGCCGCGCTGGCTGGTCCTCAACAAGCTCGACATGATCCCGATTGACGAGCGCGCGGCGCTGGTCAAGGACTTTGTCAAACGTCTCAAGTTCAAAGGGCCAGTGTTCGAGATTTCGGCGCTGACCCGTGAGGGTTGTGAATCTTTGATCAAGACGGTGTACCAGTATGTGAAGGCGGAGCAGAAGACAGAGCACGACCCGGTGCTGGTGGACCCTCGTTTTGCCCCCGATGGCGATGCGCCTGCCCTGGGCGAGCAGTCCTGAGCCCGAGTCTTGGTGTACGTGGATGCATGAATGAGGGGTTGCGAACCGCTATGACGATTGAAAATGCTTCGCTGACCTTGCGCGACGCCAAGCGCATCGTCATCAAGGTCGGCTCCAGCCTGGTGACCAATGAAGGGCGCGGTCTGGACGAGGTGGCGATCGGTGAGTGGTGTCGCCAGATGTCGTTGCTGGTGCAGGACAAACGCGAGGTCATCATGGTCTCCAGCGGTGCGATTGCCGAAGGCATGAAGCGCCTGGGCTGGTCCAGTCGCCCGCACGAGATTCATGAACTACAAGCCGCAGCCGCTGTGGGGCAGATGGGTTTGGCGCAGATGTACGAAACCAAGCTGCGCGAAAACGGCTTGGGCAGTGCGCAGGTCTTGCTGACGCACGCAGATCTGGCTGATCGCGAGCGCTATCTCAATGCGCGCTCCACGCTCTTGACGCTTCTCAAGCTGGGCGTGGTGCCGGTCATCAACGAAAACGATACGGTGGTCACTGAGGAAATCAAGTTTGGTGACAACGACACCCTGGGTGCCTTGGTGGCCAATCTGGTGGAGGCTGACGCCTTGATCATTCTGACCGACCAAAGGGGGCTTTACAGCGCGGATCCGCGCAAGGACCCGAGTGCTGAATTTATTCACTTAGGCCAGGCCGGTGATGCCGCGCTGGAGGCGATGGCTGGCGGCGCGGGATCGAGTTTGGGGCGGGGCGGCATGATCACCAAGATCCTGGCGGCCAAAAGGGCTGCCGGTTCCGGCGCGTCGACGGTGATCGCTTGGGGTGGTGAGCCCAATGTGCTGTTGCGCCTGGGTCAGGGTGAGTCGATTGGAACGCTGTTACAGGCGCAAACGCAAAAGACCCAGGCGCGCAAACAATGGATTGCGGACCATTTGCAACTGCGCGGCTCTGTGAGCGTTGACCGCGGAGCCGCCGCCAAATTGCGTGATGACGGCAAGAGTCTCTTGCCGATTGGCATGACTGCTGTGGAGGGGGATTTTTCGCGTGGCGATGTGATCGCCATTCGTGATGCCGATGGCACAGAGATGGCACGCGGCCTGGCCAACTACGCCAGCGGCGAGGCGCGTCTGATCTGCCGCAAGGCGTCATCCGAGTTCGAGAGACTGCTGGGTTACGTGGCTGAGCCAGAAATGGTGCATCGGGACAACTTGGTGTTGACGCGTAACGGTTAAGAAGTTAAACCCAGTGCAGTTTTCGGAGCGCTAGTGCTGGATTGGGCCGGCGCTCATTCCATTCCAAATCATCCCTGCCTTTGTTGTCTCGCCTTGCCGTGCGACCGCGCCGTCTTCGGCTCGACGCCCAGACACGAATGACTTGAACATGGATCAGGCGTCGAACGAATTGGCGGCCGGGTCTTGCGGAAGGGCATCGTCCGAACTGTGCGGTTCAAATTCATGAGCGGCCTCAGGCGGCCGCATTCCTTGTCGCAGAAACCGGTTGCGGTAGTCGTTGCGTGGTAGATGGCGTGCCAATTCGGTCAGTGCCATTTCATAAACGCCGCGTTTGAACTCGACCACCGCGTCCAGCGGAACCCAGTAGTCGTTCCAACGCCATGCATCAAATTCCGGATGGTCGGTAGCGCGCAAGTTTAGATCCCAGTCGTGGCCCAGCAACTGGAGCAGAAACCAAATCTGTTTTTGACCTTTGTAATGGCCGCGCGCGTCGCGCCGAATGTATCGGTCAGGCACCTCGTAGCGCAACCAGTCACGGGTACGGGCCAAAATGCGAACGTGCTCCCGAAGCAGCCCGACCTCTTCATGCAACTCCCGAACCATGGCCTGCTCCGGGGTCTCGCCCCGATCAATGCCACCCTGCGGAAACTGCCAAGAGTGTGTTCGAATTCGTTTGCCCCAGAATACCTGATTCTTCTGGTTGAGCAGGATGATGCCGACGTTGGGCCGAAAGCCGTCCCGGTCAAGCATAATCAAACCCCAATTTTTAAACTGAGTCCATTATGCACAGCGCGCGCTGTCGATCAAGAGGCGTAGCCCTAAGTTTTCCAAAAGTCCATCAATGAAAGCCTCACAATTTTTTATCTCGACCCTCAAGGAAGCACCAGCGGACGCTGAAGTTGTCAGTCACCAATTGATGATGCGCGCCGGGATGATCAAGAAGCTCGGCGCTGGCATCTACACCCTGATGCCAATGGGCTTGCGTGTGGTGCGCAAAGTCGAGGCCATCGTGCGCGAGGAGATGAACCGCGCCGGTGCAGTCGAGCTCAGCATGCCGGTGGTGCAACCGGCCGAGCTCTGGCAGGAGACCGGGCGTTTCGATTCCAATGGCCCTGAGCTGTTGCGCCTAAGGGACCGCCACAACCGGGATTTTGTGATCCAGCCCACCAGCGAAGAGGTGATCACCGACATCGCGCGCCAGGAAATCAAGAGCTACAAGCAGCTGCCGCGAAATTTCTACCAGATTCAGACCAAGTTTCGCGATGAGAGACGTCCACGGTTCGGTCTCATGCGCGGGCGCGAATTCATCATGAAAGATGCTTACAGTTTTGACCGTGATCTGGAGGCCGCCAAGGCCAGCTATCAAGTGATGGCGACCGCCTATCGCCGCATCTTTGATCGCTTTGGCTTGCGCTACCGCGCGGTAGCTGCCGACAGTGGCGCCATTGGCGGCGATGTGAGTGAGGAATTTCAAGTGATCGCGGCCACCGGTGAGGACGCCATCGTGTACTGCCCGGCGAGCGCATACGCTGCCAACATGGAAAAGGCCGAGGCCTTGGCCCCGGTCGGACCGCGCGCCGGTGCGACTCAGCATTTGACCGAGGCGGCCACGCCCGGCAAGAGCACTTGCGCCGAGGTCGCTGAGCTGCTGGGCGTGTCCCTGCAAACCACGGTGAAGTCACTGGTGCTGGCGACAGACACCTTGAATCAGAAGGGCGAAATCGCCAAGACGGAAATCTGGTTGCTGCTGCTGCGTGGCGACCATGACATGAACGAGATCAAAGTCGGGAAGTTGTCCGGGCTCGATGCTGGCTACCGCTTTGCATCAGAGGCGGAAATCGAAGAACACTTCGGCTGCCGACCCGGCTACCTGGGCCCGCTGGGGTTGAGGAAGCCGGTGCAGCTCGTGGTTGATCGCGAGGTGGCCGTCATGAGCGACTGGATCTGCGGTGCGAACAAGCCCGATTTCCACATCACGGGTGTCAACTGGGCGCGTGACCTGCCAGAGCCGACCCGCGTGGCTGACCTGCGCAATGCGGTGGCAGGTGATTTGTCGCCGGACGGAAAGGGGCGTCTGGCCATCGAGCGTGGTATTGAAATTGGCCATATCTTCGTTCTTGGCACCAAATACAGCAAGCCCATGAACGCCACCTTTCTGGACGTCAATGGCAAGCCTCAATTCATGGAAATGGGGTGCTACGGGATTGGCATCACGCGTTTACCGGCCGCCGCCATCGAACAAAACCATGATGCGCGTGGCATCATCTGGCCAGACGCGCTGGCACCGTTTACGGTAGTCCTGTGTGCCATCACGCCGGAGCGTTTTCCCGAGGTGAAGGCGGCTGCCAACAAGCTCTATGAAGAGTTACAGGCGGCAGGGGTGGACGTGATCTTGGACGATCGCGGTGAACGCCCGGGTGCCATGTTTGCCGACTGGGAACTGATCGGCGTGCCGCACCGTGTCACGCTGGGAGATCGCGGGCTTAAAGTCGGCGAGGTCGAGTACCAGCATCGTCGTGACGCGAGCGCCACGACGGTGCCTGTCGGCGAGATTCTTGACTTCTTGCGTTCCAAGGTCAAGACCTGACGCCAGCGATCTTGAATGCCATGATTTCGCGCCGCGCGGGCCTGCTGTCAGGGCTGACCGGGTTGGGTCTTCTGTTGATTCACGAATCTTCTCGGGCTGGTGACCAGGTCGAGGAGCCGCTGGCGGACTCAGTCCGCTCGGCGTTGAGTTCTGCGATTTTGAACAGTGAGCCTCCGGTTCCGGAATTTGCTGACACCGAAGCGCGGCTGAAATACTTGCGCTGGCTGGGTCGCACGAGTGATCGGCTCAGGAAACAAGAGCCCGACTGGAACGTGCGCCAAGAGTTCTTGCAGACCGTTTGGTATGAAAGTCAGCGTTCAGGCCTGGACCCGACCCTTGTGTTGGGCCTGATTCAGGTCGAGAGCAACTTCCGGAAGTTTGCTGTCAGCAGCGTTGGTGCGCGTGGCTACACGCAGGTCATGCCGTTTTGGACGCGCTTATTGGCCGACGGTGATGCCAGCACCCTGTTTCACATGCAGACCAATCTGCGTTTTGGTTGCGTCATCCTGCGCCACTATCTGGACCGTGAAAAAGGTGATTTGTTCTTGGCGCTCGGACGCTACAACGGTTCGCGCGGCAAGCCGCAGTATCCCAATGCGGTGCTGGGCGCCAAGAAGCAATGGGCGTCGTTAACCCAATAGCTTTTGCATTTCGCCGTTTTCGTACATCTCCATCATGATGTCGGAGCCGCCGATGAACTCACCCTTGACGTAGAGCTGCGGTATGGTGGGCCAGCTGCTGTACTGTTTGATGCCTGAGCGAATGGCTTCGTCTTCAAGAACGTTGAGCGTCTTCAGGGTCTTGAGATCTACGCCGCAGGCCTCCAGAATCTGGACGGCGCGCCCGGAGAATCCGCACTGGGGAAAGCTGGCGTTGCCTTTCATGAAGAGAACAATCGGGTTTGATTTAACCAGTTCGTCAATGCGTTGTTGTGTATCGGTCATGTTGGAGATCCTTCTGCGTTGGGGTCTGGATTATTCCATCATCGGTGCACGCGTGTCGCGGCGGTCCACGCTTGTCCTTCATTTTGGGGTCCAAAGTATCCCCTAAACTTGGGGTCTATGGTGAACAAAATGCTGGTGTTGGGCTTTGAGTCTTCGTGCGATGAGACCGGCGTAGCACTGGTCGAAATGGAGGTTGATGGCTTGCCACGACTGCTCGCACACTCTTTGCACAGTCAGATCGAGATGCACCAGGCCTACGGTGGCGTCGTGCCGGAATTGGCCAGCCGCGACCACATTCGCCGCGTGCTGCCCCTCACCCAGCAGGTGCTGGCGGAGGCAGGAAGCAGCTTGACCAAGGTGGATGTCCTGGCTTTTACGCGCGGCCCTGGCTTGGCCGGAGCGCTGCTGGTGGGCGCTGGTGTTGCCTGCGCGATGGCGGCGGCCCTGGGTAAGCCGGTGCTCGGCGTACACCATCTTGAGGGGCATCTGCTGTCACCATTCTTGAGCGCCGACCCGCCCGAGTTTCCATTTGTCGCGCTGCTGGTCTCGGGCGGTCATACGCAACTAATGCAGGTGAACGGCGTGGGGCACTACACGCTGTTGGGTGAAACCATTGACGATGCCGCGGGTGAAGCCTTCGACAAGAGCGCCAAATTGCTGGGTCTACCCTATCCGGGCGGGCCGGGCTTGGCCCGCTTGGCCGAACGCGGCAATCCGCAGGCTTTCAATTTGCCGCGGCCGCTGTTCAGGAGTGGCAATCTGGATTTCTCATTCGCCGGTCTGAAGACGGCGGTCATGGTACAGGCGAAAAAATTGGCCGCAGCCGGGAATTGTGCTGTGCCCGCGCTACCGGCTGAGCTGTTGTCAGATCTGGCGGCCTCAACCCAGGCGGCGATTGTCGATGTACTGGTCAGCAAGTCGATGGCGGCGCTGTTACAGACCGGCTTGCGCCGACTGGTGGTTGCCGGCGGTGTTGGCGCCAACCACAGCTTGCGCGAGCGACTTGACGCTGCATGTGCCAAGGCGCACGTCCGAGTTCACTATCCGGAGATGCACCTTTGCACGGACAACGGCGCCATGATTGCGATGGCAGCTGCCATGCGCCTGCAATCGGGCCAACAGCAGGCCTGCGCGAGTTACGCGTTCGACGTCAGACCGCGCTGGCCGCTGGACGCGCTGCCGATCAGCTAACCGTCAGGCGCGTGCTTCTGGCAGCTGGCAATTGTTTGCCCAGCTTCAAGCTCAGCACGCCGTTTTCCAGCCGGGCCTCGCTTCTGACGACATCAATTTCCTGGGGGAGCTCGTAGGCTGATTGGTACTGCCGCGGCGCAGCCTCCTTGCTCTTGATGCGCACAATGCTGCCCTCGATGTCGATTTCGACTTGGTCTTTGGTCAGACCCGGCAGGTCGAAGTTCAAGGTGTAGAACTTTTCGTCCTGCTCGACGCTACAGGCGGGGCGGCGCCCAGCCAGTTGGGTCTCAGACAGAAAGCGCTCCAGGGAGCGTCCGGCTGGCGAAAAGACCGATGGACGCAAGCCGTTAGACGTGGTGGCTGAAAAAAACATGATTTAGCTCCTTGTACACTGCGCGACGTTCGACATGAACCATCGCTTGTTCCGAAGCTGCGTTCGATGGGAGCGTTTTCAAGAGAGACTTTGTCATGTTTATTCTTCTCCACAAGCTATTGAAATTGGCGCTTGTGGCGCTATGGCTTCCCACACTGCTCCTCGCTCAAACCACGTCGCCGGTGCCGATCAAGCTGGCCATGATCGAGGCTTTCAGCGGTCCGTTTGCCAACACCGGCGAAGCGGTATTGCGCAACCTGACCTGGGCCCTGGAGCGGGTCAATGCCCGCGGCGGTATCCGGCAGGAGGGCTCGTCCGCACGGCACTTGTTGGTGCTGCACCGTTTTGACAGCAAGGGGCAGGTGGAAGAGGCTTTGTCGGCGCTCAAGTCGGCGCTGGATGATGGCGCACAGTTTGTGTTGCAAGGGAATTCATCAGCCATTGCGGCCGCCCTGATGGATGCCGTCAACAAGCACAACGAGCGCTATCCGGCGCGGCGCGTTTTGTTTCTCAATTACTCTGCGGTTGATCCGATCCTGACCAATGAAAAGTGCAGCTTCTGGCACTTTCGCTTTGATGCCCACGCGGACATGCGCATGGCCGCACTGATGATGGTCTTGAAGGGCGACAAACAACTGCGCAGCGTCTACCTGATTGGGCAGGATTACAGCTTTGGTCAGGCAGTGCTGCGCGAGGCAAGGCGTCAACTGGTCTTGCAGCGACCCGACGTGCAATTGCTGGGTGAAGAGTTGCATCCGATGGGGCGCGTCAAGGACTTTGTGCCCTATATGGCGAAGATCAAGGGGAGCGGTGCACAAGCCGTTATCACCGGAAATTTTGGTAACGATCTCACCTTGTTGGTGAAGGCGGCCAAGGAGCTCGGTTACGAGGGCAAGTTCTACACCTTCTACGGCAATGCGCTGGGCGTGCCAGCGGCACTGGGCGAGGCCGGCATCGGCAGGGTCGTTGCGGTGGCAGATTGGCTACCCAATGTGCAGACACAGCAGAGTGAAGCTTTCTACAACGCGTTTCGCCAGCGCTTTCCGAATCCGGCCGATGACTACGTCCACCTGCGCATGCAACTGATGGTGGAAGCCCTGGTGCAGGCGATTGAAAGGGCGGGGACCTTAGAGCCCGCCGCGGTCGCAACGGCCCTGGAGGCTGCCAATGTCACGGTCGCTGGACAGAGTGGCTCCATGCGGGCCTCAGACCATCAGTTTCAACAGGCGCTGGTGGTCGGCTTGATGGACCGAAAAGGAAGCCCTGGCGTGAACTTCGATGTCGAAGGCTCGGGCTACGGGTTTCGTGTCATCAAGTCCGTCAGTGCCGCCGCCGTCGAGCAGGCGACGACTTGCAGGATGCCTGCCACCGGGCGCTGAAGCGCACCCTGTGAAAGCCCTCCATGCGCAAAGTGCTTTGCCTCGAGCGACAGGCTGCCGCTGTGCGGGAGTTGCGCGCTTTCAGAAGTGGCTATAATCGACGGGCTTTGCAGCCATGCACAAGCGCACGTCAGGGGCAGTTCCAGCGCCTGACGCAAGTTCAACCCCCACAGGAAATATTTCATGATCGCATCCAGTATCAAGGCGACTGTCGTTAAAGACAATGCACGCCAAGCCGGTGACACCGGCAGCCCCGAAGTGCAGGTTGCACCGTTGACCGCCCGTATCAACGAGCTCACACCCCATTTCAAGACGCACGCCAAAGACCACCATGGTCGTCGCGGTTTGTTGCGCATGGTGAGCCGTCGTCGTAAATTGCTGGACTATTTGAAGTCCAAAGACGCTGACCGCTACACCGCGCTGATCGCCAAATTGGGTCTGCGCAAGTAAGCGCCTATTGAATGATGAACGCCTGAGTTAGGTTACTAGCTCGGGCGTTTTTTACTTCGGAGTGGACATTAACCGAGCGAA
>CAYHDD010000088.1:0-8841 GCA_964355195.1 uncultured Rhodoferax sp.
CAAAATCAGGCGAAGATTGCGGTCGATGACGCTAACCCCTTGCGGCAGCGCATCAAGCAAAGCCTGCAATTGGGTGATCACTCTTTCGTGATCGGCTTCATGCTTCTTCTCACTCGATATGTCCTGGAAGGTGCCGGCGAGATGGACGCTGCCATGTTCGGGCTGTACCACAACTCCTCGAACCACCAGATAGCAAGGCTTGCCGTTGGCACTCGCCAGCTTGATTTCAATGTTGATTGGCAGTTTGAGGTCAAGCGCGCGATCAAGGGCACTCTGAAAGCGCTTGCGCTCAACATCGGAAAGTGCCTCCATGATGGACCGGCCTGCCTTGTCGGCTCCACCCAGAATGGCCGCCAACAGTTCCTGCGAGGCAACGGGCATGGACACAGTCCGCTCAGAAGAAGCGTATTCCCAGTAGCCGATTCGACCGATGCGCTGGATCAAATCGAGTTGTCGATGGTCGGCTCCAGCGTCGCAGTTATTGGTGCCCATGCCAAACGATTGGAACAAAGAACTTTATTCTCCAGGCGCCAAATAGAAGCAGGAAATCGTCTCTTTTCGGCTGATCATGGCGCTGGTCGATGATTGGGCGGTGGGTCATGGGCAATGTGATCGGCGCCTTGGTGGGAACGATCAACCTGGGCAAACCCAATTTTCCGGACAAAACTACACAAGGTCGCGCGGGCAGTCGCTATGCCATCGCGCACAAGCTGGTCGCTGCTTAGGCGTGCTCGTCACGTAGCAACCAGGCGCTG
Source organism: uncultured Rhodoferax sp. (assembly GCA_964355195.1). Classification (GTDB taxonomy): domain Bacteria; phylum Pseudomonadota; class Gammaproteobacteria; order Burkholderiales; family Burkholderiaceae_C; genus Rhodoferax. The sequence goes on from CAYHDD010000088.1 coordinate 756, forward strand.
GCCAGATGCAGCTCTATGGCTGGTGCCAACACTACGGCTTTGGGGCGATTGAGTGTGATGAGCACCAGCGCCGCCTGGGGCCAGGTTTGGGCAGCATCTTGCAGAGCACGCACTTCGCGCGCCAGCGTGTCGGGGTGATCGAGGTCTGCGCACACTTGAATCAGTGTTTCGGAACCACTCAGATGGCGGGCGTAAAAATCCACTTCAAAGCCGCCCGGCGTGCGCACATAGTTCACTGCGGCGCCCTGGCGCTGTAGTTGGTGCAGCACTGCCGTCTCCAGGGCGTGCCCAGCATTGGCTTTGCCGGAACGGTCAAACAGGGCCATCAAGCCAGTGTCCACCGGGTACACCTTGCGCGGGTTGACTTGCCTGCGCCGTTCAGAGTCGGTAGCGACATCAAGACTGCTCAATAAAAAGGCATCTTCCAGATGTGCGAGGTAGCTGTGCAGTGTGTCTTTGCCTACCGCCACGCCGCGCGATTTAAGGTCGGCGTGAAACTTGTTGATGCTGAAAGTTCCCGCCGCATTGCCCAGCAACTGGCGCACCATCCAGTGCAAGACCTGCGGTTGGCTGAGGTTGTGGCGCTCCACCACATCACGCAGCAGCACGACGTCGACATAGGTTCGCAAAAGCTCAATGCGGTTTCGGGTGTCCAAGCCCTGTGCTTCGGGAAAACCGCCATGGGTGAGAAATACTTGCAGGTCATTGTCGAGCTGAGATCTTTCGGCCTTGGTCAGGCGATCAGCCGGATTGGTAGGCTCACGCCCCGCATGGCGCAGCATTTCGCGAAAACTGAACGGTGATACAAGCGCTTCCATGGCCCGCCCACGCATACTGGTTGCCACTTCACGCGAGAGCAGACGCGCTGACGAACCGGAGAGGAAAAGATCGATGTTTTCGCTGTCCAGCAAACGCCTGGCAAACAGCTCCCAGCCTGGCACCAGTTGAATTTCGTCCAAAAAGAAGGTGGCCCGACGCGCGTCGCGCCAAGTGGGGTTGAGGTGGTAGAAGGCATCCAGCAACAAGTCCAGGTCTTGCACCTGCAGGTCCGCCAGGCGTTCGTCTTCAAAGCTGAAATAGAGCAGGCCCGCACGCGGTGTGCCGGTGCCATGCCGGTCTGCCAGGATTTGCCACAACAGGCTCGTCTTACCTGAACGGCGCATGCCGATGACCGCCGTGGCTTTACCTTTAACGCTGGGCAACCAACTGTCTCGGCGCGTCAGAATTGGCAGCGCAGTGGCCTGCGCATCGATAATCTTTTGTTGAATGACGGTGCGTAACTGGCTTTCCATAGAAGATGATTTTATTGCTGATTGTCCTTGCTACAAGGACAATTTTCCACCCTATTGGAAGTAGCGGGCGAGAAAGTGCGATAGCTCCGGCGAGTGCACTGCCGGTGAGCGTCGCGAGCTAATCGACCTTCGCCTCAACCCATGAATACCAAGCTGTTGCCAGCGCGTAGAACACCACGCAGACGCTCACCAGAGCAAATGTGCGGTCCAGGTTCTGGATGGAAGGATGCTTGATCATTTCTGATCACTGAAACTTGCCTACCGTCGTGTTGCATCCGTCGCTGACATTTCCGGTGCAAATACTTGAATGTTGTTACGCCCTTTTTGCTTGGCCAAGTACATCGCATTGTCCGCGTTGACAGTCAACGACGACTCATCGCCGCCGTGCTCAGGGTACAGGGCCATGCCTATGCTGGTCGAAATGTTGATTACCCTACCTTCGATGTTGAAGCTGCGCAGCAAGGCATCGTGAATTTTCAGTGCCACCTGCATGGCATCTTCAATATCTACGATCGCCGGCAGAACGATGACAAACTCATCACCGCCGATGCGCGCCAGCGTGTCGGACTCCCGGATACTGTCTTTGACTCGCACGGCGACCTCTTGCAGTAACAAATCACCGATCCGGTGACCGAAGTCATCATTGACCGGTTTGAAATGGTCAAGGTCATGAAAGATGATCGCCACCCGATTTTTTTCGCGCTTTGCGTTGGAGATCGCCTGATCGATACGATCAGTGAGCAACAGTCTGTTGGGCAACCCTGTGAGTGGGTCATGGTGGGCCAGGTCCCGAACCGCTTGTTCCACTCTCTTGAAAGCGGTTACCCTGGACGCCAGGCCCATACCGACCGTCGAAAGGGCAAACAGATAGAACCAGAAATTCAGAAGCCCCGTCTTCGCAATATCGGCTCCGAAAAAGCCCACGCCCAAGAACGCCCCCATCAGTGCCTGTACCGTCGTCATGACGAGCAGGATGACGACGCTATGCGGACCAAACTGGGCAGCACCCCAAACGACAAACAAGAACATCCAGTAGCCAAGCGCGACTTTTCCAAGCAGCAACGCAAACCAGCCCAGAAAGATGGCCTGCCCGGCGAGGAATGCGGTCAGGAAGTACAGGCTAACCTTAGCCAGCGTCTCCTTTTTGAGCCAATCCCTCGGAGGCACTTTCCAGATCAAGAGCAAGGGTGCAACAACGAGTACTCCCAATGCGCTGCCCATCCACCAATGCACCAGCGTACTTGCAAACGCATCGCTACCGGCAGGCGTGGCATGAAAAAGTGCGATGGCTCCCGTGACTGCACTGACACTCGATCCAATAAAGCCACCCCAAAACACAAGTCTCGCGAAATCACGGAAAGCGGGGATTGTCAGATCGAACCATCCTCGTCTTTTCAGCAGCCATGCACCCAAAGCTGCGCTGAGCGAAACTCCACCGGCCAGTAGGAACGAGTCAAACAGCGAGTAGTGCTGCACGACATTTGAAATCAACGAGCCGATGAAGATTGCCGGCCAATAGCGTCGCCCCGCCAGCAGCAGCACTCCCAATGCAAAACCAGCGCCGGGGCGGATGATGGCCGTGAATATGCCTACGGCGGCAAAATATTGAGCGGTTGCCTGAGAGATAAGCAGGTAAGCGGCAGCCACCCCAATCAGCCGTGGAATGTCAATTGCGCGATAGGCAGTCAGCGGATTCATGAGAATCTTCATTTGAGGACGGCAACTTGGCGCACAAACGCCTCGAACTGCTGGATCGGCAGAGGAGGACTAAGCAAATAGCCCTGATATCTATGGCAGCCAAGGCTGGCCAGAAAGTCCCTCTGAGCCTCGGTCTCGACACCTTCGGCGATAACCGACAGGTCCAGACTGTCTGCCAGAACGACGACCATCTTGGCAATGGCGGCGTCATTGGGATTGTTGAGAATGTCCCGCACAAAGCCCTTGTCAATCTTGAGCAGGTCCAACGGCAGGCGCTTGAGGTACGACAAAGATGAGTAGCCGGTGCCGAAATCATCAAGCGCGAACGCCACTCCTCTGGCTTTTAGAGCATTCATCTTGATGATGATGTCTTCGACGTTCTCCACCAGCACGCTCTCGGTGAGTTCAAGCTTGAGGCGCTCTGGCTTGGCGCCGTTGGCTTGCAGCAGGGTCGTCACCTCTTCAACGAAGTTGGGTTGTCTGAACTGCCTGGCACTGACGTTCACGGCTATGGTGAGTTGCGACATCTCCGGCCGAGCTTCCCACGCTGCCAGTTGTTTGCAGGCCGCCTCCAGCACCCAGCGCCCCAGTGGCAGGATCAGGCCGCTAGCCTCAGCGACAGGAATGAACTCCGCCGGTGACACCAGACCGCGCTGGGGATGCTGCCAGCGGACCAATGCCTCGACCCCGCTCAGGGCAACACGCTCTCCCCACTGTGGCTGGTAACAGAGGAGAAACTGGCCTTTGACCACAGCCTGGCGCAACTCTGCTTCCAGAGTCGCCCGGTTCGTGACTGCGGTTCGCATCTCGGGCTCGAAGAAGCGCAGGGTGTTGCGTCCTGCTGTCTTGGCCTGGTACATGGCCAGTTCCGCGCGTGTCAAGGGTTCTTCGATTCTTTCCCGCTGAGAACCACCGAAAAAAGTGACGCCGATGCTGGCGGTGCTGTGATGCCGATGGCCCTCAATCTCATACCATTGACCCAATGTGCCAAGGATCTTTGCGCTCACGTCTTGCGCCTGCGTTGCAGCCTCGGACGAAGTGCCGCTCAAGTCTCCGAGCAATACAACGAATTCATCGCCGCCTAGCCGCGCCACGGTGTCGCGCTCGCGCACACAGGCGCTCAGGCGTTGAGCGATCTGTTTGAGCAGAGCATCACCCTTGTCATGGCCCAGCGTGTCGTTGATGGTCTTGAAGTCATCCAGGTCGATGAAGAGCAGCGCGTCCTGGCGACCATGGCGGGCTGCCGCAGCCATGGCTTGCTCTAGCCGGTCCATCAATAACCTGCGGTTGGGCAGGTCGGTCAGGGGGTCAAAGAAGGCCAGCGCCTGAATCTGGTTTTCAGATTGTTTGCGTTCAGTGATGTCCTGGATCGTGCCGCTCATCTTCTGCAGCTGCCCCTGGGCATCGAATCCGAGCCTGCCCAAGCCATGCACCCAGCGCTCAGCCTGATCGTTTAGCCGCACGATGCGGTAATCCTTGTCGAAGGACTGGCTCTGCCCCACAACCTGACCCATCAAATAGTCACTCATCATCGCCCGATCCGCCGGATGAACCAGGGCTTCCCAACTCTGCACTGAGCGCACGTAGCTGGCAGTGATACCGAACAGACGATCAAGTTCTTCTGAACTTTCCCAGTGTCCCGTGGAAAGTTCCAGCGCATAGCTGCCGATGCCGGCAATATGTTGCGCCTCCTTGAGCGACGCCTGGCTCAGGTGCATGGCTTCGTCTGATCGACGCTTGGACACAATTCGGTAGAGTGCCTGGGCCACCAGACTGGTGGTCTCCACGTCCAGGTCGGTGTACGGCTGGAGCTTGTTGCCTACGCCCACCATCATACGGACCAGGCCGCCTTCGATCACCGGCACGCTGATCAGGCGGTCCAAATGTGCGTGGCCTTCTGGCAAACCACGCTTGCCGCTGGCACTGGCGTAGTCGTTGATCAGCACCGGAGCGCGCTGGCGCAATGCGTCAGCCCAGATGCCGGCAGCGCTAACCGGGTAGTGCTGGTCGTAGCTTGCGCTGCAATAGCCGTTGAGCGTGGTTTTTGACCATGTGGTTAGCCGGATGTTTTCCTCGTCGTCGTGGACAAAATGGGCAAAAGCGATCTGGCTGCTCGTCAGCTGTTCTGCGACGCTCAGTCCATGTTGCATGAATTCCTTCTCGTTCATGCCATCAGCGGCGGCTGGAAGCTTGAGCAGCGCTTCGGAGCGCCGCGCCTGTTGGACAAACGCTGCCTGATCCTGCTTGCTTTGAGTTAGGTCGCGCAGGGCGATCAGGCGCACCGGAACTCCGTCAAAAACAATCGGTGCGCCCTCAATTTCAACAGCAATGGTGCTTCCATCGACTTTGCGGCACTTGATCTCATGCAATGCAGTGGGGCCACCTTGCTCCAGGTTGTTTCTTAGCGAAGCCCGAACGATTTCCCGGAACTCGGAAGGCACGGCAGCCAGGAAGGCCCTGCCCACCAGATCTGATGCAGACTTCGCTCCGAGCATCCTGATTGCAGCGGGATTGACGTAAAGGATCTTCTTGCCGTCATGCACGGCAAGGGCTTGAGGTGTCCAGTCGGTGAGGGTGCGGTAGCGATCTTCGCTCTCTTTCAGTTTCTGTTCTCGGACAGCCAGGGTTCCCAGGAGGCGATTAAAACCGCCGATCAGTTCGCCAACCTCGTCCGCCCTTGTGATAGGCAGCGGCAGCGGCGTCTGACCTGACTCTGACAGTTGAGCCAGCTTCCTTGCCGTGGCAAGCATAGGGGAAAGCTGGCGCGCCAGCATCCACCAGGCCATGGCACCGGCCAGCAGCGTCACGAAAAGAGTGGCGACCAGCAGTTGCTTCTGGACTTCGCGGATTGGTGCAAAGGCCTCTTCTGTGGGCAGGGAGACTGCAACGTACCAGTCGGCCACCGGCACGCTGCGGGCCGCATTGAGAACCTCTTCGCCGCGTGAATCGGTCATGATCTCGGTGGCGCCCTGCCCCGCTACATGAGCACCAACCAACCGGGTGACACCGATTGCCGGAAGTTGCTCCATGACACGCCTCTTGTCAGACGCCGTGATGATCACCCGGTGGCGGCTTGAAACGACCAGGACCGTCCCGGAATTGCCGTAATGAGTCTGTGTGATGTTGTCCAGAAAACTGGGCAAACTCAGATCGGTGATCCCTCCCAAAACGCCGATGACCTGACCCTTTGGATCTCGCACGGGCACCCCGATGACAAAAGCAGGAGCGTTCTTGATCTTGCTCATCACGGGTCGACCGATGGTCACCACGCCCTCCTTGAGCGGCCCCTTGAAGTAATCCCTTTCGCTGACGTTGGCGCCCAGTCGCCCACGCATGTGCGGGTACTCCGCAATGACGGTTCCATCAACGCTGGCAACAGCGATGCCGTCATTGAAAAGCGCATAGTCGCTCGTCCGGTCTTCGAGAGTCGCCTGCAGTGTGTCTGGCTGCAACATCAAAGCGGGCGTGATTTTCTTGCTGAGCCGCTCCAGCGCCGCTATTCGGTCGCGCAGCGCGTCGTTGACGTCCGCGGCTGCGAGGTTTGCCATCGAAGCTTGCTGACGGAGCAGCAGCTCTTGTATTTGTGTGCGCAGTATCCGGCTGCCATAAAACGCCAGCAACCCGATGCTGATCACAAATATGACCAGCGTCAACAGCGTCACCCGTGTCTGCAGCGAGCGTGTCCGCGAGAAGGGGGGGATCAAGCTGCCGTCCTCATGTTCAACGATTGGAGCAAACTAATCCACACCCCAGTACGCAAATAGAAGCGGGAAATAGCCTCTTTTCGACAAATCATTGCGGCAAACAAAAACAGAAGATAAACCACTTGGAGAGACACGCAACAGTAGCGCGCTCCTCTGCGTACCGGAGAACCTGATTGAGTGCAAAGAATCGGTCTGTCCCGCTTCAGTATTACCCCATGGCCCTGGGCCTCGGCGGCGCAATAGGCGTTGTTGGCGTCGGCGGCTTGAGCTGGATCGGTGCCGGCCTGGCCGGGCTCCTGATTCTGATGGGAATCGCAATCGGCCAGAGGGTGGCCGCCAGAGAGGCAAGCCTGCTGAGTGCCGTCGACGGCTACCTCATGTCCCAAGTCGAATTTGGCGAACAACTGGCGCCGGTCTGGAGTGGTCACATTGAACTCTCCCGCAAGCAAATGGCCGACGCGATTGAAGCGTTGTCGGAGCGCTTTTGCGGCATTGTAGACAAGCTCGACCAAGCCGTTCACACCTCGGCGATGGAAACCCAGACCATAGAAAACAGCGACAAGGGGCTGGTTGCGGTGTTTGCCCGCAGCGAGCAAAAACTCGGCGACGTCATCACCTCGCAGAAGACGGCCATGACCGGCCTGGTGGGCATGCTCGACAAGGTGCAGGGGCTGGGTAGGTTTACGTCGGAACTCAAGGAAATGGCGGCCGAAGTCGCCAAGATTTCACAGCAAAGCAACCTGCTGGCACTCAACGCCGCGATTGAGGCCGCACGCTCGGGCGTGCACGGACGTGGCTTTGCCGTCGTCGCCAATGAATTCCGCGTGCTTTCGGGCCAGTCGGGCGAGACCGGTCGGCGCATCGCGGCCAATGTCGGCATCATCAGCAATGCCATCATCGACACCTGCAGCGTGGTCCGACAAGCCGTCGAGAAGCAGGACGCTTCCATGTCGAGGGCACAAAACACCATTCATGGCGTACTGGCAGATTTCCAGGGCGTCACCGATGCCTTGTTGCGCTCCAGCACCATGCTCAAGAACGAGAGCATCGGCATCAAGACAGAAATCAGCGACTCCCTGGTGCAGATGCAGTTTCAGGACCGGGTCAGCCAGATCATGAACCACGTCAAGGACAACATCGACCGCCTGCCCGGGTTTCTGAAACAGAGCCAGACGCAGTACGTGCAAGGCGGCGCATTGGAGCCGCTCGATGCGCAACCCTTGCTGACCGAACTGAAAGAAACCTACGTCATGACCGACCAACATGAGGTCCATCATGGCGGCGAGGTCGAGCGAAGAACCAACACCGAAATCAGCTTTTTCTAGGGGAATTTATGGCAAAGACCATCATGATTGTGGACGACTCGGCCTCGATGCGCCGGGTAGTTGGCAT
>CAYHDD010000089.1:0-8808 GCA_964355195.1 uncultured Rhodoferax sp.
ACGCGGACCTCAACATCGATTGACTCCTTGGCGACTGCCATCGCCTTTTCATAGGTGTCGTCGGTCGAGCCGTCATCCACCACGATAATTTCAAAATTCGGGTAGTCAAGTCCCAACAACGATCGCACGGCGGCCTGGATCACCAAGCCCTCGTTGTAAGCCGGTACCACTAGAGACACCATCGGCATGGCGCTTTCCTCACGATAGCGGACGGTGAGTTTTTTGTCGCGCCCCTTGTACAGGGTCTCCAGGTGATCCATGAATGAATAAAGAATCAGCATCGCAAAGCGGCCGACCAGCATGACCAGGAAGAACAACAGATAGTATGTCACCGACGCAAGGACGATGTTTTGGAATAATGCGAAGAATGACCCCTGGGCGTCGCGAACCGCGTCGTAACTCAGGCTCAGTACCAGAATCACGCCACCAATCGTCACGAGGACCCACCCGTAGCGCCACGCGTAGCGCCCGACCTTTCTTATCTCCAAAGTTTTTCCAAATTCAGCGTTGCCGCCTGCGCCCGGTAAGCTGCGTTATTGCGCCAACTCTCCATCGACCAGATGCTTGCACTCAAGGCAAGATCGTTGGTAATCCAGAATTTCCCGCCCGTGGACAGACTGGAACTGGTCCCGGCATCACCAAAGAGCCGGGTGCCCAACTGCGCCGACAAGAAGAAATTCCAGTCAGTGCTGCCCCAATCCGCCAGAAGCCCCGCGTAGAGCGTGCCAGACCCCTGGTCAGGCGACCAGTAACTGGTCGCGCTGAACTTGGCGCCTCGGGTTTCTACGCCTATGAAGGGTTTGAAACTACTGCCCAGTGGTCTCCAGGCTGAAGCCAGGTGGACACTGCTGGCCACTACCAGGTTGTCATCCGAGACGTCGTACAAGTTCACTCGGGCTGAAAGATTGCCCATAGAAAAGTCTCTGACATAACTGAGGCCAGCGTGCATGGCAGACAGTCCGCGTGTCAGTGCGTTGGGGTTGGTCGCCATCCGGCTCCAGTTGACACGGCCACCACTCAGTGTCACCTGATCGGCAAACAACTTGACCCTAACGCTACCGTAGAGCGTGTGATCGTTGGTGGTCGGCATACTCAACTCCAGACTGGGCTTGAGTGCCAGATTCAGGTTCTGGTATCTGAAGCTCACGTCCTGCTGCTGCGCCTCAACACCGGGCAGTGCATCCTTGACGAGGCTCGTTTCCACCTCCATGAGATGGACTCCGCTCTTGTCGCGCCAGCGGTGATTGAGCGTCGCGAACTGGCGTTGTTCTTCGGACGAGTCGCCGCCACTGCCGAAACTCAGCAAGGTGCGCGGGCTGGTTTCACGCGTGGCCAGGTTCAAACCCTCTAACGCGCCGGCGTGGGTGGGGTCAGAGGCCAAGACACTCCGGTATAGCGTCACTGCCCGGTCGTCACGACCGTTCCAACGATACACGCTGGCCAAGCCAACCGAGGCGTCATTGGCGTACTTTCCGGTCAGTAAACCTTGGTAGGCTGGAACTGCCTCCTTGAGGCGGCCGGTCCAAGCCAAGCTGTTGGCAACGATGAGTTGCAATTCATCGTCTTGTTTTTCATTGGCCAGCAGGGCCATACCTTCCGCGCTCACTGCCTTGTAATCTCCAGCCGCGCTGAGATCGATGATTCGCTGCAGCTTGGGACTGCGCTTGGGTTTTTCGGCCTCGACCGGAGTGGCAGCGTCCGTAGTACTTGTATTGCTTGGGGCAATGTATTTGAATGGCCCCAGCATTGCGGGCTCGCTGGTGCTTGGTGGGACGTTTTGTCGACCGATGGCCGCACTGGGTGAAAAGGTTGTCGTTTCTGCCGCGCTGATGGCAGGAAGTGCAGCTCCGAGCAACAGAGGTGCCAGCTTCCATGCCAGCGGTCGAGCGCTGAAGCCGCTTGTGGATCGACGGGCGGATGGACAATCGGTTTGTTTCATAGGGGTCGAGACTTCTCAGCTGCTATTGGCATTGTTGCATAGATGTTTGCGTGCGCAAACCCGATAGAGCGCCTTGGGTCAAGGGGTCAATCCTGCTTGGACGGAGGCTTGCTTGCTGATGGCGCCAGAGCGCTCGCTGGCGCTGCGCTGCGGGTCGCGCGCGGCGCCTCCTTCTTGCCAAACACGACCACCGTAGGCGCATCAATCCCCAATGCCTGTGGTACGGCAGACAGCCCAGCGGGTGGGTCAATAGCGTGTTTCGCGCGCAAGGGTGGTGCGGCTGGGTCAGCGACAGCCGGACTCGGCAGGTTTGGATGAGTTGCCTCTGAGGCCATAACAGTTGTCGCCTTGACTGCTTGCGTCGATGGCGTTGGCGGGAGTGTTGACCGGGCCGTCGGCGCGAATGGCACTGTGGTCGCCACGAGGGTCGCGGGTGCGCGCGCAGGCGCTGGCACTGGCGCCGTAAGCGGCACGGCAGCTGCTACGTGCAGGGTGGGTGCTTGTGAGGGAGGCGCATACGGCGGCGCTGAGTCAGCAGGGGGCACTGTCGCAGCGGCCATATGCAGTTCTGGGATGGGTGCGCTGGCTGGTACGGCGATCGGTGCGGGTTTTGCGTCCGCCCCCTGCGCCTTGGCAGCATTGGCGTCTGGTGCCGGTTCGAGGAGTGCTGAGTAGTCGGGCAGGCCGCCACGCTCCGCAGCAACTACCAACGCGGCCAACTCCAAGTCGACTTCAGCGCGCTGAGTGAGAAACCGGGGGTTTTCCAAGGCGGTCTCGATCGAACCGCCAAAAATTCTTGCTGCGGTTGCCAGCAAGACCGTTTGCGGGCAGGCATTGAGGAAGATGTAGCAGAAGTTGCTGTCGGCTGTGAACAAATCGCCGGTGCGCGTCAGCTTGATTCGTTTGAGGACATCCACCATCGTTGTTTCGGCGGCGGGTTGACCAATGATCATGGCATACGGTATGTTCAGAGGTCCGGCACGCTCAACGATCACGTTGACTTCGCGCGCAAAGCGCGTCGGCAGCAGATAACCCCGCAGAGGGCTGGGGGTGACGCTGGTCAGCGCCTCTTCAAAGTTAATATTGACGTCTCGGCTGAAAATTTGCCCCTTGAGCGATTCGAGCATGAGCGGCATGCGACTGGTTGCGACGTCCTTGTGAACAATCAGATTGACGCCCAGGCGTAACAGCAGCGACTCATTCTGGTAGCGCAGAGAAGCGTTTTTTTCCTGAACAACGATGTGCGCACGACGCCCCATGCCGAGCCGCAGTGTATGAACGGTCTCGGCCAATTGGCGCAGGTTGGTGTCGGTTTGAAACCTCAAAATGGCGATCGCCGTGCGGCTACTGCGCGTGGCGTGCATCATGCCAAGCAGGGTGTCGACACGTTGCCAGACACCAGGTGTGACTTTGGCGACACTGCCCAAATCGGGGTCCATGTAGAAGTAGTGGCGATCTGCATCTGCCTCCTCGGGGGCAGACTCGGCCTCCTCAGTCGCACCCTGATCAACGACTGTATTCTGACTGCTGGCTTCGTAGAGGCCGGAATCGAGGGCGGTCAGATGGTAGTTCTTGGCGGCCACGGTTCCGTCTGGCGATTGCCAATAATCGAAGGTGAGCTCCAGCCCCCCGCGGCTACCGCCCAGGCGGGCGATGCCGGTCAAGTTGTCCATCAGTGCATTGATGGTGCTGGCGTCGGTTTCAGAAACGCGTGAGAAGGACAACAGGGCGGTGATCTTCCTCTGATTCAGCCATTTCCCGAGGACCTCCACCTGATCCAGGGACAAAGACATATCGTGCAGGCTGAGTAACTCGTCGGCCTGATCGAAAATCAGATAGCTGTGTTCAGGGATCTCGAAATAGTCGAGCTCCCTGACGAAACCCTCAGCACCATAGCGAAACATGGTTTTCGCGAAATCATCTTGCATCTCAAATAGCTGAAGATGCTTGCTGGCGATCAAGTCCTGAGTGATTGAGCGATCAAAGGATTGAATACGTTGCAGAAAAGACTCTGGATTGTTTGGCACAATGACTGTACAGCTCAGACTTTGCTTGAGCGCACCGCCGAGGCTGTTTGCCAGTAAGGGGAATCGGGCCGACGGAGTCTCGGCGACCAGCACATACAAACCACCTTCGATCATGCTGTTGGTCAGTTGCTCCAAGCCCCGGATGCCAAGCTGAACAACCGGCGCTTCAGGCGCTATAGCTGCTGGATCGTTCATAATTGCTTCTCATGTTCCACAAATTTCATCATAATCGATTTGGGCGCAATTTGGCTCACCCCATGGCGGCTCGCCAGGGCCTCGAGTCGGGTAGTCGGGGGCTGCGTGCCCTTGATCTCGCCAAGCGTTGCGGGCGCGTCGTGTTGGGTAGCCTTGGCATTGTTTTGGCGTTATGGCAGGTTGGTGTGCCTGCCCAGCCCTTACCAGCGAAGCCGGCGACCGGGTCTGTGGCGGCCAGTTTTATCGTCCCCGCTGGAGCCTTCGCGCGCTCGGCCGCCGACGCGAAAGCAGCGCTAGTCAACGCATCTTCCGGTTCCGCATTGGCTGCCCCCGTGGCCTTGCCGTTTGCGGCGGCTGCTCCCATGGCACTCAGAGTGCTGCTCTATGCCTCACCGACAACGCGCGCTTTCATGGCGAGCGGCGGGGTTGACGCTGCGGAGAACATTCGTGCTTGGGACGTTTTTCTGCGCAAATACGGCATTCCATTTCAGGTGCTTACGTCGGCGGAGCAACTAGAAAAATCGCAGCCTGGCGTACTTGTGTTGCCGTCTGCGGTAGCACTGTCCGAGCGGGAAAAACGGGCCATCATCGACTTTCGAGCAAAGGGTGGAGGTGTGCTGGCCTCTTGGCTGACCGGGGTACGAAACGAGAATGGGGAGTGGCGCGGATTTGACTTTATGGAGAGCGGCCTGGATGTCAAGGTTGTTGGCAATAACGAGGCGGAAAAGGATGACAGCTTTTTGATGCCCCACGGCGACAATCCGGTCACGCATGCCCTGTCGGCCGGGCAGCGCGTCTGGATGGAGCACGCCAAAGACTGGTATCCGCTTCGTCTGATGGGTCGAAATCCGGCCGCGAGCATCATGGATTGGTCGCGCACTGGGGCGGTCGGAAAATCGAGCACCACGATGGTCTTTGATGAACGCAGGCAGGCCTCAGGAAACCCTTCGCGTTCCGTTGTCCTGGGTTACCCAGAGCGTCTCTGGCGTTCCGGTGATCCAAAGGCCCTCGAGGCGATTGCACACAACGCCTTGATGTGGTTGCTACGGCAACCCGACGCCTATGTCTCGAACTGGCCCTATCCCTATGCCAGCGCCTTTTTGATGGCCGTGGGCGCTTACGAAGTTATCGTGGATGTGGATCTTGCCTTTGCCAAGATGCTGGAAGATGCCGGCGGCAGGGCAACCTACTATATTTTGAGTGAAAACGCACTCAAGTCTGCCAAGGTGCTTAAACAGATTCAAGCGCGTGGGCATGAAGTGGCCTACCAGGGGGACCGGTTCGAGGTCTTGAAGGATAAACCATTGGCAGTTCAGTCGAAGCGCCTGGATACGATGGTCAGCGAGATGAAAGCCGCTGGTTTCGACCTTGCTGGCAATGCCGGCTTTCGTCCTCCCATGGATTCATATGATCAGACCACGGAGAAACTTTTGAAGGAGCGCAGTATCGGGCACGTTCTTGCTTTCATGGGAACAACCGAGTCGCGTTTGCCCTATTTCGCTCCGGTCGACGCCGATGCTCCCAGAACGGGAAAGGCCATGATCGTATTGCCGAGAACACAAGGCGGTCCTGAAGACTTGCTGGATATTGATCCAGACACGGGCTTGGACAAGTTCCTGAGTGAGCTCGCTATCTCTGAACAGATGGGAGGCCTGTCCGTCGCCAGTGTTCCCAATCAAAGCTTGCTCACGAATGAGCAGCAGGCGGAGATCTTCAAATACTTGAAGGCTCGACGGCAGCGCATGTGGATCGCCACCGCAGGACAGGTGGCCGAATGGTGGCGTGAGCGCGATCTAGTGAGCACCCGATTGGAACCCGGTGCCACGGGTGCGCAGCTGAGCATCACAATAAAGGGTAAGGATCGATTGAAGCAGCCTGTCGCGGTGTGGGTCAACCTTCCCGAGTCAGGGAGCACATTGCGATTGTTAGCCCGTGGCAACTATGAAAAATCACCGAAGGTCGCCAGCGTTGATGCCTGGCGGGCTGCCGTGGTGCTTGATGGCTTGGCGCCGGGCGAATACCAATGGCAGATATTTTTTGACCGACCGATGGTGAGTGGCACCAAATAGTGCCTGAAGGTTCATGAATGGGCGGTTTATTGCAAACTTGGGGGTTGCCATGCTATTTCGATCTTCGCGAGTGAGTCTTGACCTGGCGTTGGGGGTGTTGCTCCTTTGTCTGAGCCATGTCGCAGCGGCACAGTCGACAGGATTACTCTACGATCCGGAACCACCGGCTGATTCCGCCTATGTGCGCGTGCTGCTCGCGAGTCGCGGTGAGGCGGTCAATATCGAGGTGGATGGCAAGTCCAGAATCTCAAAACTCGGGGCTGGAGAAGCCAGTGACTACATGGTGCTCACCGCTGGCAAGCACGTCATTGCAGTCAGTTCGGTGGGCAAGCCAACGGCTCATGTTTCCGCAACGATAGACGTGGTGCGCGGACGCGCGATTACGGTCGCCTTCCCGGCGCTGAAAGCCGATGCGGCACCTGTCATATTTGAAGACAAGGCAAACTCGAATAAACTCAAGGCGCTGTTGGCTGTCTATCACCTGGACCCCAAGTCTGGAGCCCTTGATGTGCTCACCGCGGACGGGAGTGTCAAGGTCTTTTCGGGCGTGGCCTATGGCGCTTCGGCCTCGCTCCAGGTCAACCCGATCTCGATCGACCTGATAGCGACAACGGCTGGCGACAAAGTGCCCAAGGGGCGAGTCTCTCTTGCTATGGCACAGGGTGGTACTTACAGCGTCATTCTGCTGTCCGCTGAGGGTGGGAAATTGGTAGTACGAGCACTGCAAAACAAGATCGAACGTTACACCGGAAAATAGTTTCATCTCAACGCACAGGTCTATCACCAACGTTATGGATATTTCATCAAATCATCGCTCTCGTATGGGGCGTCGAGGGCCACGACGGATCTTTCAGCGGGGACTATTCGGCCTGCTTCTGCTGAGCGCTGCTTGTTCCAGATCGGCGGGGCTACCGGAAGACTACGTCATACGTGGAAAGAATGACTGGCTTTTTGTTCGGCATGAGATCGTCCATGAGGCGTTGGACCCAGCTGCCCGCATTTCATTCGGTTTGATCGAGAAATTGAATCGGGTGCTGGTGCGTAACCAGATCGCGCTTCTGGTGGTAGTGGTTCCATCAAAGATCGAGACTTATGCCGACCAACTTCCTGATGATTTCAAGATAAGCCGCTACATGCAGGGTTTTAACGATTCGATGCAATCCACGCTGCGCTCGGGCGGTGTGTCGGTCGTCGATTTGAAGAAGCCGCTGCGCCAGGCGGCGCTTCAAAATGCCGATTCTCCGGTCTTCTTTCGACTCGACACCCATTGGTCGCCAACCGGTGCGGTGGTTGCCGCACAAGCGATTCAAGAGGGTATTTCGAGCAGCCCGAGTTTGAAGAAAGCCATCGATGCTGCGCCCAGTGTGAAATACAAGCTTGAGTGGGCCAGCAAGAAGCAGAGGACCAGATTTCGCGACATTACAACGTATCTGCCGGCCGGCTCACCTTCGTATCCGCCTGACGAGGTCTTGCGCTTCCATGTAAGCAGGGAAAATGCGACGCGGGTCGGTTTGCTCGGCGAGATGGGGGGTGGCGACATTGCTCTGGCGGGAAGCAGTTTTTCAGGTGACTCGACTGGATTTCCGGACGCCTTGCGCTATGCCTTGCAACGTGACATTGTCAATTTTTCAGTCAATGCCGATGTCGGACCCTGGGTGGTAATGCGTTCCTACTTGCTCTCCGACGCTTTTCAGACCAAGCCTCCGAAGCTCGTCATCTGGGAGATTCCCGAGCGCGTTGTTGCACTGGGTCCGAACTATCAATTTCGGCCAGAGCGTTACAAAATCGAAGACAGTGATTGGATGCTGCAGGTTGCGGCACTCGGTCAAAGAGTCTGTGAAAGCGCCGCCATCAAACCTAAACTTGAACCCAACGGCCTTCCAGGCGGAACCGGTACACGGGCCGGCATTTCCACCACCGACGCCGACTTCGTCGAGATCAGCTTTGACAAGCCGGTGGATCAACTTAGTTACCTGTCGGCGCGAATCGTCACTGATGGTTCCAAACAGATCTCGATCGAGTCTTACGGCGCCGGGGCATTGCTCAAGAAGTTGACGGCCGACACCGCAGGTGACGAGCTGGCCCATACACTGAGAACTCCATTGGATGTTCGCGGCAAGGCTGTCAATCGGATCAAAATCTACCCGGGTATCACGAAGACCTTTGCCCTGACCAATGTTGAGGTCTGTCGATATCCGGAAGACTGGCTCAAATAGCGCCAGCGGAGGGTCAAGATGCTGTGGGTTTGCGTCTGCCAATAGCTTGTTCGGGAAAACTTAATGTTGCAAGGAAGATAGTAAATCATGAAGAATTGCACGATTGGCAAATGGTTCTACGGGGCAGTGCTTGTGAACTCCCTCGGCATTTCAATGGTTCAGGCCGCGGAATTACCGGCGAGCATTATCGGCAAGGACGAGTGGCTCTACTATCGCATTGAGCTATCAGACTCCGGCGATGCGGCGACGACGGATGCATCGCTTGACCTGATCCAGCGTTTCAACCGGGTACTGGCCGCCAACGGAATCAGCATGGCGGTGGCCATGGTGCCCCTGAAGATGCGCATTTATCCTGAGCACAT